>NZ_HG779618.1:0-5841 GCF_000582705.2 Microbacterium sp. C448 | reverse complement strand
CCCCTGCCAAACATTCTGACGCGCGACAATTCCGACGCCGCACGGTCAGCGGCAACTCGTTCCGTCTACGACGCCGCGCTCCTGCGGGGTATCTTGCCCCCGGGCGACGCACTCAACGCACTCACCATTGGCGCTACTCACGAAGACGGACTCGGAGACATCGACGTGCCCGACACCGTCTGGGACATCACCCACCCAGGCGCGCCGGCTCACTACGGTGCGACAGGTCCCGGTGTCGATCGATCCGTCAAGCCGGACCTCCACCACACCGGCGGAAGGGTGCTCTACACCCGCCCGATCACCACGCCCGGTGACGAAACAGTCACCATCGAGCCGGCCCATACAGCAATCGCGGGCCCCGGCCTCCAAGTAGCCGCTCCCGGACGAGCTGGCGCGACCAATAACACCGTGTTTACGGTCGGCACCAGCAACGCCACCGCATTGGTGACGCGCGAGGCGAGTCGCCTGTTCGACATCCTGGAAGCAGGCGCACCCGACGCCCAGGACGCAGCATTGCCCGATCCGCAATACCACCCACTGCTCGTACGCGCCCTCCTTACCCACGCAAGCAACTGGGGCGACTGGGAACCGAGACTCCGCCGCGAACTCGGACTCAGCAACCAGCAGGCCCGCCGGAGCCTGACAGCGCTTCTCGGATATGGGCGGCTCGACGCCAGCCGGCTCGGAACCGCCGCAACAAACAGAGCTGTACTCGTTGGCGGAGGACTGATCGCGCGGAACCAGCGCCACACGTACGACTTGCCGCTGCCGCCGTCCCTTCGCGCGCGAGCGGAGTGGCACCGCTTCACGATCACCCTCGCATACATGGTTCCGACCGTGGGTCAGCTCACAAGGTATCGAGGTGCCAAGGTCTACTTCGCGACACCCGATACCAGCCTCGCCGGCGGAGACCGAACGGACGCTGAACACAACGCGGTTAGGCGGGGGAGTCTCCAGCACGAGATCGTCCAAGGGACTCGAACGATGGTCTTCGGCGACGGAGACGCGTTCCCCATCCACGTCGAATGCATGGACGATGCCCAACGGCTCCGTGCAGGCAAGACCGTCCGCTACGCGCTCGTGGTCTCCGTTGAAACGGCCGAGGAAACTTCCACGACCATCCACGATGAGGTTCGCGCGCAGCTCCGACAGCGGATCTCTGATCGTACGCGCGAGAGAATTCAGGGGAATGGCTAGGGCAACGAGCGCTGTCCAGAGAGACGTAGAGCTCGCGCACGCGGTTGGAATGGTTAGGTCCTTCGGCGCCTTTGTCGTCGTTGGTGCAGGCTTGTCCGCCGGCGGCTACCCCATGACAGCGCAGCTTCCGCCTCTTATCTGGCAGGCGATCGAAGATGTTCCTGACGCTCTCGCGGAGTTGCGGGCACGCACGAGCGCCACAGGAAGCGCGAAAGAGATTTTGTCGTCAGACTCCACGGCTCTTCATGTTGGATGGGAGCTTATCCGAGAGTTTCCATCCGCCAGGCTGTCCTTTCAATCAGCCTTTGTGGCTCTCGATGCTGACCGAGAACCGTCGAGCGCTCACTTCGACATTGCTCGTCTCGTGAACACCGGACACGTCGAGGCGGTGGTCTCGTACAACTGGGATACCTGCCTCGAGCGAGCCCATGAGCGCATGTACGGAGTCGGATTGCCAGCCGGCCTTCTGCACAAGCCGCACGGGGACGCCGCCCACCCGGAAGGAAACTGGGTGCTTCCGGACGAGGACGGCCAAGTTTCCGCAGGGGTACTCGACCGAGTCACAGAACTCTCGGATCGGCCGCGAACACTCATGGTGCTCGGCTACAGCGGCAGCGATGCGACTGTCGTCGAATCGTTGCTTGCGCCGATGGAGGAGCGATGGCCTGTTGTCCGCGTCGGACCGTCTGCCACCGGCGACGGAGCGATCGTGGGCACCGCTGATTGGGCACTCGCGGCATTTGCTACAGCACTTGCGCCCGTCGACCCGCTCAGAGGTTGGAAGTACGTCACGTTCCTCCGAAGTCGGAACTTTCTGGCGGCGCTGAGGGGAGAGCGTCTTCGTCCGACAGATGTGGATGCGTGTCCTGAACTGCCGGCTGCTCCGAGACTCGCGGAGCGGTTGCTCGCGTCGCGGTTCGCGACCTTATCTGGGTCTAGCGGTACGGGAAAATCTGTCACGGCATTCCACGCTGCTCGTCGGCTCAACCGCGAGGGATGGAAGGTTGTTGAACTGAAGCAAGCCGGTGTTGCTTCAACTGTCGATGTAGAAGAGTTCCGTCGTCTGAAAGGTCCCGTGCTTGCGGTGATCGACGACGCCCAAGCCATTGAGCGAGGAGTGGTCGCTGATTTTGAATCGTCCGCCGATGACACGCACGCTGTCCTCTTGGTTTCCACAGAACGGCTGGAGACTCGGGACGATGAGACACTTCTCGCGGCCCAGGCGGTAAGAGTTCTCGATCAGTACTGCCGAGCCAACATTGACATGGTCGCCCCGTTGCTGACGCAACTTGATGACCGAGTGCGATGGTCCGTCTTCTCGGATACGCCTGAGCAACGTCTCGACCTCGCGGCGCGCACGGCTACAGAGCCATGGCTCTACATGTTCGTGGCGTCAGGCGGCGAGCGTCGTATTGTCGGTGCACTGGATCGGGCTGTTGAGGACGTTGACGCCGCCCTGGTGCTCGCGTTCATCTGCACAGCTCAGATGACGTCGAGAGACGCAGGCCTTACACGTGAGGAGCTTGCCTCTGTGGCCGCGAAGCAGGCGAGCGCCCGCTTCGGTCCGGAGGGTGCACCGCAAGTGGATCGCATCGACCGGGCACTGTTGCTTCTGACTAACGAGAAGCTCATCCGCGAACATGACGGCCGCGTCCGGGCCGCACACATCCGGATCGCTGAGCGGGCTTTGCAGAATCTCGGACAACGCGAAGCCGACGGGATCGGGGCCACAGTACGAGCGGGCGTTCGTGCAGCCCTGCTCGACAACCAAGTTGAAGTTGCGGGCAAGTTTTGGCTTTTTCGAGTATTCGATCGTATGGACGCGTACCGCTACCGGTGGGCCACCTCAATTCTCGACCAGGAGGTCTCCGAGAGTCTTCTCCGCCAGTGCCTCGCAGCGACGCCTGGTAGCGACCGCGGCGTCGCACTGAACCTCCTCTGGGCCTCCGAATGGCTGCTCAAACTGCCTGAACCAGCCGCCGATGAGCTTGCGAGCAGCATCATCCAGTGGCTTCCGTATGTGGCAGCCGAAGAAGTCAACGGCTACCGATGGATGTTGAGCGGGCTTCGTTCAAATCACGAAGCTGCTTACGAGAGAATTCGGGGCGCCGCCGCGGCCAGAATGATTGCAAAACGGCTTTCTGTCGCGGGGACCCGCTGGTCGGCGATGGACTGGACCCACCTCATCCAAGAACTCTGCCCAGACTGGCGGAGCGGAAACCTCCTTGCCTGGAGCGACGAGTTTGAGAGCGGCGTCGACCCAGATGCCCTCACACGTTGGCTGTCGGAGAGGGACTCGCGATCGCACCCGTTTGAGGTGTACGACCTCATCGACGCGCTCGCCTCCATCGCCCCTCGCACAGCCAGAACGGTCTTCGAGGCCTGCGCCGGTGAGATTCGGGACGCGATGGAACATGACCTCGCGGATGCGGCAAGTAACTTCTCAGACTGGATCTTCGGCACGATGATCCTCGTAGCAATACTCGCCGATGCACCATCCGCACGCGATGACGATGATGATGACGAACGCGAGCCCCACGAGTCGGACGCCGCTCGCACGGCATTCATGGAAGCTACCGAGCCTGCGCTTCGTGAACTAGCCGCGACCGTTCTCGCAGAGATGGAGGCGGTTGACTGGACCGCCGCTGCTCTCTCGCTGGAACGCAAGAAGAAGTATCAACTCCACAACCTCGACCTGCTGCTCGCGTGGCTCTCGTACCTGTCGACAGACATCACGGACGAGATCGCCAGCAACTTGTCGACGGACTGGCTCTTGCGTGTCGTCGAAGAGGCACGTGAGGAAGGATGGCCTGAAGGCCGTCCTTTCGGCGCGATCGAGCACCTGCTCCACCATCTGAGCTGGGGAGAGCGGGGCAACGGCGTCGTGCGCGGGTTCCTCGAAGAGCATGAGAAGGACATTGAGCCGTTCCCTTCCGCGCTCGTGAGGCAGTACCCAGACCTCGCGATACGTTCGATCCGCAGAGGGGCTCGCGTGGAGACTCACGCTCCAGCAGGCTCGGGATGGGGAACACTCGCCGCCGATCTAGGCGCCATCGCAGGCATCGATCGGGACGCGGCAATCCAATGGCTCAGCCAGATGCATGGCGACCTCGTGCCGGCCATTACGAAGCCTCAGAACCATGATCTGGCAGGGATAGCGCGATTCATCGCTCTCGCAGATGACCTGGATGCCGCTGTCCTCGACGCTGCCATCAATCAGATCGATACTGCCGCTGCCGCAGACGTCTGGACGTCAAGATGGGCAGACGCACGCGCTCGCGTTCAGCCGCTCCTTGAACGCGTCTCGAAGACCTCAGGCGATGCGGCAGGACTGGCCTTGTCCGTAACCAGCCAGGAGTAGTGGACTCCGCGAGCGTCACCGATGGCAGGCTGATCGTCATGTCAGATCAAGACGCTCACTTCCGCGTTATGGATGAGGCGCTGAAACATTCCGAAGGTCGCGCCAAGGGTGGCGAGCCCTGCGTCATCTGTGGCGAACCGATACCAGCCAGCGCCCACTGGGTTCAACGTGACAGACATGTGTGCTCGGGACGGTGCAACAGCCTGTTGCGCCGCCGCTACGGACGGGGCAGCGCGAGCATCGACGCCGAGGGGGTGGCAGCGGCGGTCGAAGCTGTCGGGCCCCGACCGAACCCGCGCACCAGCGGTCCTCGCGTGTTTCAAACCCGGCCGGACGCCCTCCTGCCTGAACTACCTATCGAATGGGAGGGATATGGTCCGCACCCCGGTGACGTGGTCGAGCGTTACGGCATCCTGACCCAGTACCTCGTCCAGGACATGCCCGACAACTACTTCACCTCGCGGGTCGTGATAGCCGTTGCCGAGAGCGGCGACATGTTTGTTGCCGGTGCCACTAGCGATGGCTACTACTCATCCTTGGTGGTCGGGCCGCACGCCCCAGGAGGCGAACGGCTTGAAGGCCAGTTGTTCAGCCACACTTTCCAAGTCAACGGCGTGCTGTGTGAATGGCGTCGCGAGCGTATTACGGACCTACAGCCCGACGGCGTGGACTACTTCTTCTGGGAGTGCTACGCCGCGGCCCCCGTCGATTCGCCGCACTATCCTGCGCCGATGCATTCGGCTCGCTACCGAGCGGAAATGGATCGTCGACGCCGAGTCAGCAGCAACGCAGCCAAGCATGAGCGGAGGGCGCGGGAGGAAGCGGCCATCGAGCGATTCGACCCGTTGGAGGTGTACGAACGGGATCATTGGCTTTGCGGTATCTGTGGACAGGAGGTCGACCCCGAAGTGCTGCATCCCGACGCCATGAGCGCGAGCTTGGACCACGTCGTGCCGCTGTCGAGAGGCGGAGACCACACCCGAGGCAACTCAGTGCTCGCTCACCTGATCTGCAACAGTCACAAGTCGGCGAGTTGAGATGACGAACATGGCAGTCTCGCGGCCCGGGATGTGAAGTGGACCAATCAGGTGACCAACAGCCAGCAAACCGTGCAAATCGTGATGCGCAGAGCACGCTCGTGCAATACAAAACCCCAGGTCAAGTGGCGTGGGAGTCGTACGCCTGGCACCTGGGGGTTAAGTGGTTTACCACTCTTCGGTCGGCCCGAACAACTGAAAAACAATGCCACGGGCTGTGGCGCAGCTTGGTAGCGCACCTGACTG
>NZ_HG779617.1:0-1368 GCF_000582705.2 Microbacterium sp. C448 | reverse complement strand
GTGTCGAGGTCAGGCTGTGAGGGCCCGAAGGTCGGGTTCGATCACCTCCTCTGTGGTGGGTTCGCCGACGCGGCGTGCGGCGGCGAGGGCGTCGAGGCCGAGGTAGCGGCGTTGCTCGGCCCACTCGTCGTGTTGCTCGGCGAGGACGGCGCCGACGAGCCGGATGATCGCGTCGCGGTTCGGGAAGATGCCCACGACGTCGGTGCGGCGGCGGATCTCCCGGTTGAGGCGTTCGTTCGGATTGTTGGACCAGATCTGCCGCCAGATGCTCTTCGGGAACGCGGTGAACGCGAGGATCTCCTCACGTGCGGCCTCGAGGTGCTCGAACGACCTGGGGAGCTTGTGCTCGAGCGCGTCCAGGACGCGGTCGAACTGGGCGTGCACGGACTCCGCGTCGGGCTGGTCGAAAACCGTGCCCAGCAGGGTCTTCACCCATGGCCACGAGGACTTTGGGGTCACGCTCATCAGGTTCGCCGCGTAGTGGGTTCTGCACCTCTGCCAGGACCCGCCGACGGTCGCGCCGATCGCTGCGACCAGACCTGCGTGTGCGTCGGACGTGACGAGCTTCACGCCGGTCAGGCCTCTCGCGACGAGGTCGCGCCAGAACGTCAGCCAGCCGGCGCCGTCTTCGGTCGAGTTGACTTGCAGACCGAGGATCTCGCGGTAGCCGTCGGCGTTCACGCCGGTCGCGACCAGCACCGCGACCTTCACGACCCGGCCGCCCTCGCGGACCTTCATGGTGAGCGCGTCGGCGGCGACGAACGAGTACGGGCCGGCGTCCAACGGCCGGGTGCGGAACGCGGTCACCTGCTCGTCAAGGTCGCGCGCCATCTCCGACACCTGCGACTTCGACAGCCCGGTGATCCCGAGGGTCTTCACCAGGTCATCCATCCGACGGGTGGACACGCCGAGGAGGTAGCTGGTCGCGACCACGGTGGTCAGTGCGGCCTCCGCGCGGCGGCGGCGTTCCAGCAGCCACTCCGGAAGTAGGTGCCCTGCCGGAGCTTGGGGATCTTCACGTCGATGGTCCCGGCGCGGGTGTCGAAGTCGCGGTGGCGGTAACCGTTGCGACGGTTCACCCTGTCGTCGCTGATCGTGCCGTAAGCGGCGCCGCAGATCTGGTCCGCGTCCGCGGATAGCAGCTGGTTGATGAACGTGCCGAGCATCTCCCGCAGCAGATCGGGAGACGCCTGCGCGAGGTGGTCTTCGAGGAAGCGGGCAGGGTCGATATCGTGGGGTGAGACGGTCATCGTCGGGGTCCTTTCGAGATGGATGTGAAGAGTTCTCTCGAAGGATCACGCGGTGACCGTCGCTACATCCGCAGCGACACGGTCACCCGATCCGTACACCACCTTGCCGGACGCCACC
>NZ_HG779616.1:0-1347 GCF_000582705.2 Microbacterium sp. C448 | reverse complement strand
TGTCCCGCGTCAAGTAGTTGGCAGGGATTCTTCGATTTCGAAGTTGGGGATGGTCGGGTCGGCCAGGCCCATGTGCACCTCTATCGGCCGGTTCCAAGCGATCGCCTCATGAGGGCGGGTCTCGTTGTACTCGATGCGGTAGTCCTCGGCGCGTTCGACGAGGGTGAGCGCGTCGGGGATGTCGTCGAGGAACAGCCGTTCGTACTTCAGCGTCCCGAAGCCGCGTTCGCGTGATCCGTTCTGCCCCGGTGACTTCACCCTGGTGCGGACGTGTCGCAGTTCGGGGTGGCGCATGATGAACAGCTCGAAGTTCATCGATCGGAATGGACCGCCGTTGTCTGTGACGATCGTGACGACCGGCAGCAGCTCGCCGGTCTCGTCGTCGACCTGACATTGGTCGACGAGGGGGTGGCCGAACAGGGTCACGTAGTCGACGAGGGCGAGTTCGATCGCGGCGATCGCGTCGTGCTGGTTCGCGGTCGGCGAGGTGTGAAACGGGTGCTCGAGCTTCGAGTACCAGTCCCGGCAGCCGGCGATCCTCCAGATCCCACCCTGGGTGGTCTCGAACTCGCTGAAGTCCAACTGCCATACCTGGTTCGGGCCGGTCGGGTTTCGTGCGAACGCGGCCTTGCGGTTCTTCGCGAGTTCTCGACGCTGCTTCTGGTACTCCGATGGCAGGATCAGCCCGTCATCGCGCAGCAGCCGCAGCACGGTCGCCTGGGACACCTTGTGTCCGTCATGGCGGGTCATCGCCCAGATCTTCCGGTGGCCCCACTCCGGCTTCTTCAACGCATGCGCGACCACCAGCGGCCGGGCCGCGTCTCGCGCCGGCTGCGGCCACGGGCCCTTCGGCGGCCGGTCAGTCTTCGCCTTGGCCTGCCAGCGCCGCCAGGTGCGTTCGGGCATGTCGATCAGCTGACAGAACCTCGCGGTCGACATGCCCGCCTCGGTGCGGATCACCTCGAGGTCCTCGAAGGGCCCAGGCGGCCCTCGGCGCTCTTCTTCCAGACCCGGATCTCGACCGCGGCCTCACCCAGCGCCTGGGTGAGCTCGGCGACCTCGTCCTCGAGCTGCTGCTCGCGGGTCGAGGGCTTGGACTTACCCGCCTCGATGCCGGCTCTGCCGCCCTCGAGGAACTGGCGCTTCCAGTTCCCGATGGCCTGCTCCGAGACCTTCTCACGGCGGCCCGCTTCAGCGATCGTGATCTCGCCCTGCAACACGGACAACACGATGCGGAGCTTCTTCTCCACGGGGATCGTCGGTGGACGACTCATGACATTCAGACCTCTCAGCTGGGGCGTTACATCAGCAACTAACTACCCCTGCCAAACATTCTGACGCGCGACA
>NZ_HG779615.1:0-30818 GCF_000582705.2 Microbacterium sp. C448 | reverse complement strand
TTCGGGCCGGTAGAATCGCGGGATGGAATTCCACGCCGCTGCCCGCGTCCGCGCGCACCGCGACGGGCGAACGCGGAACGCCTGAGCGGGCGGGACGCGCGGCGTCCGAAGCTGAGTAGCCTGGAATCCGAGCCACCTGGAGAGTTCCCGTGACCGACGCCGTCCCCTCGATCGACGACGCCCCTTCTACCGACGTGTCCTATCCCGCCGACGGCTTCGCGCTGTTCCCCGACCGATCGGTCGTGGCGCTTCGCGTCAACGGTGAGCTGAAGGACCTCGCGACGCAGGTATCGGAGACGGACGCCGTCGAGCCCGTCAGGATCGACAGCCCCGACGGTCTGTCGATCCTGCGTCACTCGACGGCTCACGTGCTCGCTCAGGCGGTGCAGCGCATCGACCCGCAGGCGAACCTCGGCATCGGTCCGCCGATCGAGGACGGCTTCTACTACGACTTCGGCGTAGCCGAGCCGTTCACCCCCGAGAAGATCAAGGCCATCACGAAAGAGATGCAGCGCATCGTTCGTGAGAGTCAGCGCTTCGTGCGTCGCGTGGTGACGGATGACGAGGCTCGGGCGGAACTCGCATCGGAACCGTTCAAGCTCGAACTGATCGACCTGAAGAGCGCTTCGACAAGCTCAGCGACCGGGGGGCTCGCCGCTGACGGCGCGAGCGTCGAGGTCGGTGCCGGCGAGCTGACGATCTACGACAACGTCGACCGCGATGGCGTGACCGTCTGGAAGGACCTCTGCCGCGGCCCCCACGTGCCGGGCACCCGCATGGTCGGGAACGGCTGGGAGCTCACCCGCATCGCTGCGGCGTACTGGCGGGGGAGCGAGAAGAACCCGCAGCTGCAGCGCATCTACGGCACCGCGTGGCCGACCAAGGACGAGCTTCGCTCCTATCAGGAGCGCCTGGCCGAGGCCGCGAAGCGCGACCACCGCAAGCTCGGCAAAGAGCTCGACCTGTTCTCGTTCCCCGACGAGATCGGCTCGGGCCTGTCGGTGTGGCACCCGAAGGGCGGCATCATCCGGGGCGAGATGGAACAGCACGCCCGGCGCCGACACATCGCGGGCGGGTACACCTACGTGTACACCCCGCACATCTCCAAGCAGGACCTGTTTTTGCAGTCCAACCACCTCGTGACGTACCGCGAGGGCATGTTCCCGCCGATCCGCATGGACGAGGAGCGTGACGACGAGGGTCAGGTGACCAAGCAGGGCACCGACTACTACCTCAAGCCCATGAATTGCCCGATGCACATCCTGATCTACAAGGAGCGTGCGCGGAGCTACCGCGACCTGCCCATGCGCCTGGCCGAGAACGGAACGGTCTACCGCAATGAGCTCTCGGGCGCGCTGCACGGGCTGACCCGCGTACGGGGCTTCACCCAAGACGACTCGCACCTTTTCGTGACTCCCGAGCAGCTCGAGTCCGAAGTGACCCGCGTGCTCGATTTCGTCATCTCGATGCTGCGGGACTTCGGTCTCGATGACTTCGAACTCGAGCTGTCGATGCGCGATGACGAGAGCTCGAAGTGGATCGGCACCGAGGAGTTCTGGGACTACTCGACGAACGCGCTGCGAAACGTCGCCCTCGCAAGTGGGCTCAAGCTGACCGAGGTTCCCGGTGAGGCGGCGTTCTACGGCCCCAAGATCGACCTCAAGACGAAGGATGCGATCGGCCGCACCTGGCAGCTTTCGACCGTCCAGGTCGATCCCAACCTGCCCGACCGCTTCGACCTGGAGTACACCGGGCCCGATGGCGAAAAGCACCGTCCGATCATGATTCACCGGGCACTGTTCGGATCGATCGAGCGTTTCTTCGCGATCCTGCTCGAGCACTACGCCGGCGCCTTCCCGCTCTGGCTGTCGCCGGTGCAGGTCGTCGGCATCCCTGTCGCCGAGGATTATGCGCCGTATCTCGAAGACGTGATCGCCCGACTGCGCGAGAGGGACGTGCGCGCCGAGGTCGACAATTCGGACGACCGGATGCAGAAGAAGATCCGCACGCACACGACCGCAAAGGTCCCGGTGCAGTTGATCGTCGGCGAAGCGGATCGCGCGGGCGGCACCGTCTCGTTCCGCTTCCGTGACGGCACCCAGACGAACGGTGTGCCGGTGGATGAGGCGATCGAGCGGATCGTCGCGGCCATCGCTTCGCACGTGCAGGTGTCTACGGCCGAGGACCTCGCGTGACGGATCCCTTCTCGGGCGCAGGCGAGCCGG
The DNA here is from genome assembly GCF_000582705.2 of Microbacterium sp. C448. Lineage (NCBI taxonomy): Bacteria > Bacillati > Actinomycetota > Actinomycetes > Micrococcales > Microbacteriaceae > Microbacterium > Microbacterium sp. C448. The sequence goes on along the minus strand of NZ_HG779615.1, from coordinate 28,593 downwards.
AGCTGATTGCGGCATCCGAGCTCGCGGGCGTGCCCGATGAGTTCCAGCGGCTCTGGACCCCGCACCGGATGGCATACATCCAAGCGGGCCCTGAGCCCCTGCGCCTCGATTGCCCGTTTGACGCCGCACCCCAGATGAGCGACGAAGACGGGCTCATCGTCGCTCGCGGCAAGACCGCCTACGTTCTGCTGAACCTGTTCCCGTACAACTCCGGTCACCTCCTGGTGTGCCCGTACCGTCACGTCGGTCTCTACGACGAGGCGACTCGTGAAGAGGTCGACGAGATCGCCGCGCTCACGCAGACCGGTATGCGGGTGCTGCGAGAGGTGTCGAAGTGCGACGGCTTCAACATCGGCATGAATCAGGGCCGCGTCGCGGGAGCCGGCGTCGAGGGGCACCTGCACCAGCACATCGTTCCGCGGTGGGCGACGGATGCGAACTTCTTCCCGATCATCGCGCGCACGAAGGCGCTTCCGCAGTTGCTCGGCGACGTACGCCGGGCGATCGCGGATGCCTGGAGTATTTGACTCCTCCACAGGACGACCGCGCGGTCACATTTCCTTTCCTGGAGCCACGCAGCTCCCAGGGCGAGCATTGCTCCGTAGCGTGTGCGAATGATCATCGACTCAGGTTGGGACTTTCTTTCGCTCGCTCGGCTGCGCTGGCCGGATGATCTCGGAAGCGGTGATCGTCAGTTTGTCGTGTTCGGCGACCACCATTGGTGGTTCTACGGGGTGGCCGACGTCTTCGGTGATCGGTGGGCCCACCCCGAAGAGTGGGTCGACGAGGTGTTGAACACTGTCGACTCGGACATGGTGCGCTACCTTGCCGTTGTGCTTGAGTCGGTGAACACATCGCTCGACTATTCGCTCGACGCCTATCCGTTTGATCGGATGCTTCGCGCCAAAGCGGCTGAACGCGGGCTGCACCACATGGGCTGCTATTTCATCGGCAACGAGTACTGGTCAGCTACCGGGCCGATGAAGACATTCGCCACCTACGTTGGTTCCGAGCAGTACCCGACTGTCACGGTTGAGGTAGCAACCACGACTCCCGGTTCGAGCGCCATGCATGCATAATGCAAGCATGGCCAACGTGTTGATCCGAGATCTGCCCGAGTCCGTTCATCGCGAGTTGACCCTTCGCGCCTCTGAACGGGGCCAGTCTCTGCAGCAGTTCCTGACGGGAGAGCTGGTGCGACTCGCGGAAACACCAACTCTGGAATCGGTTTTCACTCGGATATCTGCGCGAACGACCGGCAAGGTCGGCCTGCAGCAGGCGGTAGACGATCTCACGGCTGGACGCGCAGATTGATCGTCGTCGATGCGAGTGTGTTGGCCAATGCTCTCGCCGACGATTCGGATGACGGGGAACGAGCACGCGCCCGCCTCCTCTCCGAAAACCGACTTGTCGCGCCGGAACTCATCGATGTGGAAGTGGCATCGGTTTTTCGTCGAAGGTGGCTTGCGGGCGATCTCGACGAGGAACGCCTCGCTCTGGCGATCGAAGATCTCGCCGCTGTTGGGATCGAACGGATGCCGATGCGCCAGCTCATGAGCCGAGTGATCGACCTGAGACGCAATGTCACCCCGTACGATGCCGTCTACGTCGCCCTCGCCGAGGTGCTCGGTTGTTCGTTGCTCACCGCGGATCAACGACTCGCGCTCGCTCCCGGGCCCCGGTGTGAAATCGAGGCGCTCACCTCGCGGCGGTGAAATCGACGTCAGCGGACGCGGGTGACCTCGAACTGCAGCCGCGGGTTTGCGTAGAACTCCTGCGACTCGACGAGCTGCAGCTCGCGCTCGCCCGACTCGTGGGTGCGCTGCAGCAGGTCGAAGACGCTTGACACCGTGCGTGCGAGCGCGTCAGCCGCGTCGTCGGTGCGGAGGTAGTGCGCCGTGAACAGCGCGGCCGTCACATCGCCCGAGCCGTTTGCCTTCATCGGGAGCAGCGGGGTCTGGACGATCCAGGCACCGAAGTCGTTCACGACGAGCATCTCGATCGTGCCGGGCTCGCGATCGGGGCGCTCGACGCTCGTCACGAGGACCGTGCGCGGTCCCATCGCGCGAGCAAGGTCCGCCGCATCGAGGGTTGATTCCAGCGTGTCCGGTTCCGTACCGGTCAAGAATCCCAGCTCGAACTGGTTCGGCGTGATGAGGTCGGCAGCAGGAACGACGCGCTCACGCAGCAACACGGGAATCGCCGGGGCGACGAAGCATCCGGACTTCGCGTTTCCCATCACCGGGTCGCACGCGTACATCGCGTCGGGATTCGCGGCCTTCACGCGCGCCACGGCGTCGAGGATCACGTCGCCGATGCCCTCGCCGCCCTGGTAGCCCGACAGCACGGCGTCGATCTGCGGGAAGACTCCGCGTTCTTCGATGCCGAGGATCACGTCGCGCACGTCGTCGGGGCTGATCAGCGGCCCGCGCCATGCGCCGTAGCCGGTGTGGTTGGAGAAGTTCACCGTGTAGACGGGCAAAACCTCCACTCCGATGCGTTGCAGGGGGAACACTGCGGCGGAGTTGCCGACGTGACCGTAGGCGACGGCGGACTGGATGGAGAGCACCTTCATCGGACGATCATCCCATTTCATCGTTGTCGGAGAGCTCGCGTACGGCCGCGCCGAGGTCGGCTGCCAGTCGTTGAGCGTCCTCATCGGGCAGGTCGTGCACGGTGAGACGCAGGTGCCGTGCGGCCGCCGGATCGCCCAGCACGAACTCGTCGCCGGTGCGGACGAGCCATCCGCGCTCCTGCATTCCCGCCGCGACGCGTGCTGCCGGCATCGGTAACGGCACCCAGAGGTTAAGGCCGTCCGTGTCTGCGCAGGAGAGGCCGACGGCCCTCAGCCGGTGCGCGAACGCGGCGTTCCGCTCGGCATAGTGCGACGCTGCCGCGGTGATGGTCTCGCGTGCCTTCTCATCCGTCACGAGTGACAGGACCAGACGCTGCAGCAGATGACTGACCCATGTGGTGCCGGGACTCAACCGCAGCGCGAGACGATCGGCGGTGTGCGGGTCTGACGCGACGATCGCGAGACACATGTCGGGCCCGAGGAACTTCGACACCGAGCGGACGAGCGCAAAGCGCCGATGCTCTGGCCCGACCAGCGAGTGGAAGGGCTGGTTCGAGAGCAGGGAGAAATGATCATCCTCGATGATCAGGACGTACGGATGCTCGGCGAGCACCGCGCGCAGCTGTTCCGCGCGCTCGGCGCTGAGGCTCGCGCCGGTCGGGTTCTGCGCGCGGGGTGTGCAGACCACGGCGCGCACGCCCTGCTCGAGCGCAGCGCGAAGGCCCTCGACCGTCATCCCCTGGTCATCCATCGGCACGGGCACGGCGCGGTAGCCGCCGAGCCGCACCGTATGGATGCTTGCCAGGAAGCACGGGTCCTCGAGCGCCACGGCGTCATCGCGGGTCAGCGCCTGCGCCAAGATGCGCTCGACCGCGTCCACCGCACCACTCGTGACGGTCAACCGGTGCGGACGATCACCGAGGTCGCCACGCATCCAGGCGCCGCCCCATGCCGCAAGGCCTGGATCGATCACGGGCTCGCCGTAGAGGACCGGACGCCCGGCCATCGCGGACAGTGCCGCGGACGGATCGGGGATGAAGCGCGGATCGGGATTGCCCGTGCCGACATCACGTAGCGAGCCGCGCTCGGCGAACCCCTCCTGCGCGACGGGGGATCGTTCGACGACACGTGTGCCCGCGCGACCCCGCGTGATGATCAGACCCGCGCCGGCGAGCTGGCGATAGGCGGCCATGACCGTGTTGCGATTGACGCCGAGCTCATCGGCGAGCGTCCGCACGGGCGGGAGCAGGTCGCCCGGTGCGAGGTCCGAGCGCTCGAGCAGGGCGCGAACACTGTCGGCGATCTCGGTTGCCGAGCCGCCACTGATCCGTTGTGTCACCTGCATCCTCTGTTCGAGCCTTGACCGTATCAAGCTCATGCTATCTTTTGGCCTATGCCAAAGCGGGCGGTACCCGATCCGTCCGATTGCACAGCGAAAGGATCCCCCCTGTGACCTCTCCCACCACCGGTTCGTCACGCGTCAAGCGCGGCCTGGCCGAGATGCTCAAGGGTGGCGTCATCATGGACGTCGTCAACGTCGAGCAGGCGAAGATCGCCGAGGATGCGGGAGCGGTCGCCGTGATGGCACTCGAGCGCGTGCCGGCCGACATCCGGGCTCAGGGTGGCGTGTCGCGCATGAGCGACCCGGACATGATCGACAGCATCATCGCCGCGGTCTCGATTCCGGTCATGGCGAAAGCCCGCATCGGGCACTTCGTCGAGGCGCAGGTTCTGCAGCAGCTGGGCGTCGACTACATCGACGAGTCCGAGGTGCTGTCCCCGGCCGACTATGTGAACCACATCGACAAGTGGGGTTACACGGTTCCCTTCGTCTGCGGTGCGACGAACCTCGGCGAGGCGCTCCGTCGCATCACCGAGGGTGCCGCGATGATCCGCTCGAAGGGCGAGGCAGGCACCGGCGATGTCTCGGAGGCCACGAAGCACATCCGCACGATCTCGGGTGAGATCAACCGCCTGCGTGCCATGACGAAGGACGAACTGTACGTCGCGGCCAAGGAGCTGCAGGCGCCATACGACCTCGTCGCCGAGGTAGCCGAGACCGGCAAGCTGCCCGTCGTGCTGTTTGTCGCCGGTGGGGTCGCAACACCCGCCGACGCGGCGATGATGATGCAGCTCGGTGCGGACGGCGTATTCGTCGGGTCCGGCATCTTCAAGTCCGGCAACCCGGCGGAGCGAGCGGCCGCGATCGTGAAGGCGACGACGTTCTACGACGACGCACAGGTCATCGCGGATGTCTCGCGCGGGCTGGGTGAAGCCATGGTCGGGATCAACGTGTCCGACCTGCCGGCCCCGCACCGGCTCGCCGAGCGCGGCTGGTAGAACCTCGTTTATGGGCGGTCGTCTTCGCGTCGGCGTGCTGGCGATCCAGGGTGACGTACGCGAGCATGCGCGGGTGCTGACTGACCTCGGAGCCGAGGTGCAGCTCGTGCGCCGGCCGGTCGAGCTCTCTTCCGTCGACGGACTCGTGCTGCCCGGCGGCGAGTCGAGCGCGATCGACAAGCTTTCGCGGGCGTTCGGGATGCAGCATCCGATCCGTGACGCGATAGCCGCCGGGATGCCGATGTATGGGACGTGTGCCGGTCTGATCCTGCTCGCCGACCGCATCACGGACGGCATCGTCGGGCAAGAGACGTTCGGGGGTCTCGACGTGACGGTGCGCCGGAACGCGTTCGGTGGGCAGACGGAGTCGTTCGAGACGGACCTCGATGTGCCGGCGCTGGGCGACCCGCCCGTGCACGCCGTCTTCATCCGCGCACCGCTTGTCGAACAGTGCGGTCCGGATGTCGAATCGCTGGCGACGCTCGACGACGGGCGCGTCGTCGCGGTCCGCCAGGGCGCGCTGATCGGCACCGCTTTTCACCCCGAGGTGACGGGTGAACACCGCTTTCACCAGCTTTTCCTCGAAAGCGTGCGCGCCACGGCCTGAGCGGATGTCGGGGACCGAGGTTAGGGTGACGACGTGACCGAATGGGTGGCGTTGCTACGCGGGGTGAACGTCGGTGGGATCTCGATCCGCAGCGTCGATCTGCGAGAGCTTCTGACGCGGATGGGCCTCGAGGACGTGCGCACCTTTCTCGCCAGCGGCAACGCGGCGTTCCGGTCGGCGCGATCGCACGAAGATCTGAAGCCGGCGATCGAGGCCGCGCTCGGGGAACGATTCGGCTACGACGCCTGGATCGTCCTGGTTGGACGCTCGGATATCGAAGCGGCCATCGCATCCTTTCCGTTCGACGCGGACGACGGCACACGACAGCCCTGGGTGATCTTCTGCGTCGATGACGCGACACGCGACGAGCTGACGGATGCCGCGGCGTCCCTGAAATCCCACGCCGATCCTGTCGCGCCCGGCCCCGGAGTCGTCTATTGGTGCCCAGCCAAGGGCAGCTCCACGGACACTCCGTTCGCGAAGGTGATCGCCCGGACCACCTACAAGGCCAGGACGACGAACCGCAATCTGCGAACGCTGCAGAAGATCGTCGCCTAACCCTCGACCGCCGCGGCGTTCGGTGCGAGATCGGTCGCCGTCGTAAACTGGATGAATGTCCGGCCATTCCAAGTGGGCCACGACCAAGCACAAGAAGGCGATCATCGATTCGCGCCGTGCCAAGTCGTTCGCCAAACTCATCAAGAACATCGAAGTCGCCGCCAAGATGGGCGGCGCCGACATGTCGGGCAACCCGACACTGGTCGACGCGGTCCAGAAGGCGAAGAAGACTTCTGTCCCGAACGACAACATCGACCGCGCCATCAAGCGTGGCGCGGGTCTCACCGGCGAGTCGATCGAGTACACGACGATCATGTACGAGGGCTACGCCCCGAACGGCGTCGCGCTGCTGATCGAGTGTCTGACCGACAACAAGAACCGTGCGGCGGCCGAAGTGCGCACAGCCATGACGCGCAACGGCGGCACCATGGCCGACCCGGGCAGCGTCGCGTACAACTTCCACCGCAAGGGCGTCATCGTCGTCTCGTCCGAGAGCGCGAGCGAGGACGACGTGATGCTCGCCGTTCTCGACGCCGGCGCGGAAGAGATCGAGCCGCACGGCGATGGTTTCGGTGTCATCACCGAGGCCACCGACCTCGTGAAGGTCCGCTCCGCGTTGCAGGACGCCGGGATCGACTACGAATCGGCCGATGTCGAGTTCGTGCCGAGCCTCAAGGTCGAGGTCGACGCGGACACCGCACGCAAGGTGTTCCGCCTGATCGATGCGCTGGAAGACAGCGACGACGTGCAGAACGTCTACTCGAATTTCGATCTGACCGCCGAGGTGCAGGCCGAGCTCGAGAACGACGAGTAGGGCGCGCCTCGGCGCCAGCGTCGGCCCGCACGCCTAGCGTGGGGGGAGTGCGCACCCGATCCCTCCGCGTGCTCGGCATCGACCCCGGGCTGACACGCTGCGGCGTGGGCGTCGTGGATGTCGCACCGGACCGATCGGGTCGACTCGTCCACGTCGGCGTCATCCGATCGTCGCCGGATATGCCGTTGCCGGAGCGCCTCGCCGTCATCGCCGCGGGGATCCGGGCGGTGCTCGTCGAGCACAGCCCCGATGTCGTGGCCGTCGAACGCGTTTTCGCCCAGCACAACGTGCGGACGGTGATGGGTACGGCGCAGGCGAGTGGAGTTGCCCTGCTGTTGGCCGCCGAGCATGGTCTGCCCGCCGAGACCCATACGCCGAGCGAGGTCAAGGCCGCGATCACGGGGTACGGCTCGGCCGACAAGCGTCAGGTCCAGACGATGGTCGCGCGGGTGCTGCGGCTGGATGCCCTTCCGCAGCCGGCGGACGCGGCGGATGCCTTGGCCCTGGCTCTCTGTCATGCGTGGCGTTCCGGCGGCGCGGTTGCTGGGCCGGGTACGACGCCGTTGACACCCGCCCAGCGTGCATGGGCCGACGCAGAACGCCTCGTCCGCCCATCCCGTTAGCCGTCGGTCGACAGCACCTGTCTCGGGTGCTGCGTGTCGCTCGAACATACCTACGATGATCCGAACTAAGATCTCCACATGATCTCGTCACTGCGCGGCGTCGTGCTGCATGCCGCTGTTGACTCCGTTGTGATCGAGGTCGGCGGTGTGGGCCTGAGCGTCGCGGTTCCCGTCGATGTCGCGCGCACGGCTCACGCGGGCCAGACCCTCGCGCTGCACACGAGCCTGATCGTCCGCGAGGATTCGCTGTCGCTCTTCGGATTCGAGTCGCGGGAAGAGCTCGAGCTGTTCTCGCTGCTCCTGCAGGTCACCGGTGTCGGCCCGAAATCCGCTCTCGGCGTCCTGTCACAGCTGACCGCCGAGCGCATTGCCGAAGCCGTGCATGCGGAAGACGACGCCCCCTTCCGGAAGGTCTCGGGCATCGGCCCCAAGACTGCCAAGCTCATCGTCCTGCAGTTGTCGGGCAAGATCGCGCCCGTCGCGTCGCGTTTGCCCGCATTCTCGGCACCCAGTTCGGACGTCTTGACCCAGGTTGCACAGGCACTCGTCGGGCTCGGCTGGCAGGAGCGTGTCGCCACCGAGGCCGTCACCACGGCCGCCGAAGAGGCAACGGAAGCTGACCGTGCGAGCGTGTCAGCACTTCTGCGCGTGACGCTCGCCGCCCTCGGGCCGGCACGACAGGGGAGCGCCCGTGGCTGACTCTCCGTCGGGCGACGGCGCGTTTCGCGAGGTCGATCCGGTGGCCGAAGAATCCGAATTGGCCATCGAGGGCGCCCTGCGACCCGGGTCGCTCGCGGATTTCGTCGGTCAGCCGAAGGTGCGTGGTCAGCTCCAACTTCTGCTCGACGCCGCGCGCATTCAGCAGCGCCCGGCCGACCACATCCTGCTCTCGGGTCCGCCGGGCCTCGGCAAGACCACCCTGGCCATGATCGTCGCGCACGAGAGCCAGCGGCCCCTTCGGCTCTCGAGCGGTCCCGCGATCCAGCACGCCGGCGACCTGGCCGCCCTCCTGTCGAGCCTTACGCCCGGTGAGGTCCTCTTCATCGATGAGATCCACCGGATGGCTCGGTCGGCAGAAGAGATGCTCTACCTCGCGATGGAGGATTTCCGCATCGACATCATGGTCGGAAAGGGTGCCGGAGCCACGAGCATCCCGCTCGATCTCGCGCCTTTCACGCTGGTGGGTGCCACGACGCGGTCGGGATTGCTGCCGAACCCCCTGCGGGACCGGTTCGGCTTCACCGGACATCTCGAGTTCTATGAGGCCTCGGACCTCGAGCGCGTCATCGGGCGATCATCGAGCATGCTCGGTGTCGACCTGAGCCCCGAGGCCCGCGCCGAGATCGCGCTGCGCTCGCGCGGGACGCCCCGAATCGCAAACCGCCTCTTGCGGCGGGTGCGCGACTTCATGCTGGTGCACTCCGAGGCCGGGGAGCTGGCAGCCGTGCGGTCCGCCCTTGAGCTGTACGACGTCGACTCGATCGGTCTCGACCGCCTCGACCGTGCCGTACTCGATGCACTCGTATTCCGTTTCGCCGGGGGTCCGGTCGGTCTCAGCACTCTCGCGATCGCGGTGGGCGAAGAATCCGAGACCGTCGAAAGTGTCGTCGAGCCCTATCTCGTGCGCATCGGATTCTTGGGCCGGACACCCCGAGGCCGTGTCGCAACGCCCGCAGCGTATGCCCATCTCGGTGCACCGCAGGCGCAGGGCGCGCTCAGACTCGATGACCTATAATCGCTGAAGGCTTACGCGCCTCTCTTGCCGTATGCCCTCAATCGCGCCGTGCGCCCCCGAAAGGCACCTTTCTTCATGGACATCCTGCTCATCGTCGTCCTGGTCGGCTTGCTCGGCTTCATGTTCTGGAATTCGCGTCGACGGATGCAGCGGGCCAAGGTCGAGCAGGCTGAGAAGGCGCGTCAGACGATCCCCGGCGCCGAGGTCCTGCTGCAGGGCGGCCTGTACGGCACGATCGTCGAGTTCGACCCCGAGAACCTCGACCAGCCTGCTCTGATCGAGATCGCCCCCGGCGTCGAGATCAAGGTGCACAGCCAGGCGATCCTGCGCGTCGTCGACCCGGCCGAGGGCGTTGTCTCCGAAGACGAGTTCATCGAAGCCGAAGCTTCCGAGGCCGAGTACATCGCGGGCGTTGCAGACGGCGAGATCTCGTCGCTGAGCGACGACCACAAGGCCGAGCTGCGTGCCCAGGCCGAGTCCGACCAGCGCGCGGCGGAGCGTAAGAACAACCCCGAGGCCTGACCTGCCCCGCGTGGCCCCCTTTTTTCTTCGAGAAAGCTGAGCCCTGGTGGCGACTTCTTCACCTGTCCGCCATGCCTGGCGGGCCTTGATCGGCCTGCTGGCGATCATCGGCATCCTGTTCGGCGTCAACGCGCTCGGCGTGTACGTGTTCCAACAGAGCACCTGGGCGCCCGAGCTTGCGCTCGATCTGCAGGGCGGTACGCAGATCATCCTCGAGGCGCAGACCGAGGATGGCGCCGCGCCGTCCAGCGAGCAGCTCGAGCAGGCTGTCACGATCATGCGCCAGCGCGTGGATGCCTCGGGTGTCGGTGAGGCCGATGTTGCGACCGAGGGCGGGCGCAACATCGTCGTGCAGATTCCGGGCACAGCCGACGAAGAAACACGCGAGCGTATCCAGGCGAGCGCGCAGCTTCAGCTGCGCCCCGTCATCTACACCGGGAGCCCGGCCACCGAGTTCGTCGGCGAGGACGGCGAAGCGACGCCGTATCCGACTCCGGACCCGTCGCTCGAGGCCACGCCCACCGCAGAGCCATCGAACGCCAGCGACCCCAACTGGGTCACGCCCGCATTGCAGGCCGAGTTCCTGGCGTACAACTGCGCCGACGAGAACAACGACCCCGCGAACGCCCCGGCCGACCAGCCGCTCATCACGTGCGAGACGGACGGCAGCGTCAAGTACATCCTCGGACCCGTCGAGATCGATGGCACGGCCATCGACGATGCGACGTTCGGTCTCGACACGACCAACAACCAGTGGTCGGTTCAGCTCACGCTGGACGCCGAAGGCACCGAAATCTTCGGTGAGGTCAGCCAGCGGCTGTACGGTGCGACCGCACCCCTGAACCAGTTCGCGTTCGTGCTCGACGGCGATGTCATCTCGGCGCCGTCGATGAACGGCCTGATCCTCGACGGCCGCCCGAGCATCACCGGAAACTTCGATCAGGAGAGCTCGCAGGCCCTCGCGGATCAGCTGAAGTACGGTGCACTGCCGCTGAGCTTCACGGTCGTCAGCTCCGACACCATCTCGGCGACCCTCGGTTCGCAGCAGCTACAGATCGGCCTGATCGCGGGCCTCATCGGCCTGGCTCTCGTCGCCCTGTACTCCCTGATCTCGTACCGAGCACTCGGCTTCGTCATCATCGCCTCGCTCATCGTGATGGGCGTGCTGACCTACGTGATGCTCTGCATCCTGTCGTGGCGCATGGGCTTCCGTCTGTCGCTCGCCGGTGTCGCGGGGTTGATCGTCACCATCGGGTTCACGGCCGACTCGTTCATCGTGTACTTCGAGCGAATACGCGACGAGCTGCGCGACGGCAAGAGCATCACGGGTGCCGTCGAGGATGGCTGGGCGCGAGCCAAACGCACGATCTACATCTCGAAGTCGATCAACATCCTGGCCGCCGTCGTGCTGTACATCCTGGCCGACGCCACGGTCAAGGGCTTCGCCTTCACGCTCGGCCTCACCACCCTGATCGACATTTTGATCTTCGTGATCTTCACGCACCCGGTCATGCAGCTGCTTGCCCGCACGCGCTTCTTCGGCCAGGGGCATCCGCTCTCCGGCCTCGATCCGACGGCGCTGGGCGCGGTCTACCACAGCCGCTCCGAGTTCCGCGCGCCGGTGGTAAGCGAGGGCACGAAGGCCAAGCGTCTCGCGCGTTCACGTGGTGAGGCGGAGCGACGACAGACGATCGCGGAACGCAAGCAGGCGGAGATCGCCGCCTCGTTCAAACCCGCTCCGAAGAACCCGGGAGGGAACGACTGATGCGCTCCATGAGCCAGTTCGGCAACGACCTCTACACGGGCAAACTCTCCGTACCCTTCGTCCCGCGACGTCGACTGTGGTTCATCGTCGCGATCGTGTTGGTGATCGGCTCGGCGCTGGGCCTGCTGGTCAAGCCCCCGCAGTTCTCCATCGAGTTCACCGGTGGGTCGCAGTTCACGGTCTCGGGCCTCGAGGCGCCCGACCAGCTCATCGCGACGGACGCCGTGCACACGGTCGTCCCCGAGGCGACGACGAAAGTCACCACGATCGGTGGCACGGCCATCCGCGTTCAGACGGACCAGATGAGCGCGGACGACACGCTTGCGGTGAGCGCTGCCCTTGCGACGGCCTACGACGTGCCGACTGAAGAGGTCACGACATCGTTCATCGGCCCGACGTGGGGTCAGGACGTCACGCGACAGTCCCTCTGGGGGCTCGCGATCTTCCTCGCGCTGACCTTCCTGATCATGGCGATCTACTTCCGCACGTGGAAGATGTCCGCCGCCGCGATCATCGGGCTCGTTGACGTGCTCATCATCACGGTCGGTGTCTACGCACTGGCCGGTTTCGAGATATCGCCCGCGGCGGTGATCGGATTCCTCACGATTCTGGGTTATTCGCTCTACGACACCACGGTCGTGTTCGACAAGATTCGAGAGAACACGACGGAGGACGGCCTCACCACGGGGCGCACGTTCGGCGAGTCCGTCAACCTGGCCGTCAACCAGACCCTGGTGCGCTCGATCAACACGTCCATCGTTGCGGTCCTGCCGGTTGCGGCGATTCTCTTCATCGGTGCGCTGTGGCTGGGCGCCGACACGCTCAGCGACATCTCACTCTCGATCACCGTGGGCATCGTCGTCGCGGCGTACTCGACACTGTTCGTCGCCGCGCCCCTGTACTCGCTGTTCCGCGAGGGCGAGCCGCAGCTGCGTGAGCGCGACGAGCGCATCCGCGCGGCCCGGGAACTCGCCGCGGTGGACAGCTGAGCACCACACCGATGCCGCCGAGCCGTCCCGCGCGCGGGCGTAGGATGGTCCGATCCAGCGGGGTGGTGCCACACCGCTTTATCGAGGCGGGGGAGGGCACGGTATGACCGAAATCCTGCCCCCGGCACCGCAGACTTCGAGCCTTCGACGGCTGGTTCCCCGGATCTTCTCGCGTTCGACACGTCGCGGCGGGGTCGAACACCTCATCCGCACCGTGCGTGCCAACCACCCCAAGGGTGACTTCGCCCTCATCGAGCGCGCATACGTCGTCGCCGAGCGCGCGCATCAGGGCCAGCTGCGCCAGAGCGGCGAGCCGTACATCACGCATCCGGTCGCGGTGTCGCAGATCCTCGCCGAGCTCGGCCTCGGTCCGAAGGCGATCGCTGCCGCGCTCCTGCACGACACCGTCGAAGACACCGCGTACAGCCTCGATCAGCTCTCGGCCGACTTCGGCGACGAAGTCTCGATGCTCGTCGACGGCGTCACCAAGCTCGACAAGGTCAAGTACGGCGATGCGGCGCAGGCCGAGACCGTCCGCAAGATGATTGTGGCGATGTCGAAGGACATCCGGGTGCTCGTCATCAAGCTGGCCGACCGCCTGCACAACGCGCGCACCTGGGGTTTCGTGCCGCCCGAGAAGGCGCAGAAGAAGGCCACCGAGACCCTCGAGATCTACGCCCCGCTGGCGCACCGGCTCGGTATCCAGGCCATCAAGGCCGAACTCGAAGACCTGTCGTTCGCGGTGCTGCATCCCAAGCTCTACGCCGAGATCGAAAGCCTCGTCAAGCAGCGCACACCACAGCGCGAAGAGTACGTCGACAACGTCATCGGCTCGGTCGAGGAAGACCTGCGAGAACTGCGGATCCGCGGACGAGTCGCGGGACGCCCGAAGCAGCTCTATTCGGTGTACCAGAAGATGGTCGTTCGCGGACGTGAGTTCGACGACATCTACGATCTGATCGGCATCCGCGTCCTCGTCTCGACGGTGCGGGACTGCTACGCGGTGCTCGGTGCCATCCACGCGCGGTGGACGCCGATCCCGGGGCGTTTCAAGGATTACATCGCGACCCCGAAGTTCAATCTCTACCAGTCGCTCCACACGACCGTTATCGGTCCCGGTGGTCGCACGGTCGAGATCCAGATCCGTACGAACGAGATGCACCAGCAGGCCGAATACGGTGTTGCGGCGCACTGGAAGTACAAGGAGCGCATCAACGGGGGCAAGACCGACCCGAAGGCCCAGGACGCCGATATGGCGTGGCTCGCTCATATCTCGGACTGGCAAGCCGAAACGGCCGATCCGGGCGAGTTCCTCGACTCCCTGCGCTACGAGATCGGCGCGAAAGAGGTCTACGTCTTCACGCCGAAGGGTCGCGTCATCGGTCTGCCGGCCGAGGCGACGCCGGTCGACTTCGCCTACGCCGTGCACACCGAGGTCGGTCACCGCACCATGGGCGCGAAGGTGAACGGCCGACTCGTACCCCTCGACTCCTCTCTGTCGTCCGGCGATGTCGTCGAGGTGTTCACGTCCAAGAACCCCGACGCGGGACCAAGCCAGGACTGGCTGAGCTTCGTCAAGAGCACGCGTGCGCGCAACAAGATTCGCGGATGGTTCACGAAGGAGCGCCGCGAAGAGGCGGTCGAACAGGGCAAGGAAGCCATCGCGCGCGCTATGCGCCGGCAGAACCTGCCCCTGCAACGCCTGATGAGCCAGGATTCGTTCGGCGAAGTCGCGCACCAACTGCGTTATGAGGATGTCTCGGCCCTCTACGCCGCGGTCGGCGAGGGGCACGTTTCGACGCAATCCGTCATCGAGAAGGTCACAGCCCTCGTCGCGACAGAAGAGGACACCTCGACAGGCCCCGTCGAGCTACCGCATCTCGGTCGGCCGCGTACGCCGCGGTCGAACGACACGGGCGTGCTCGTGCGCGGTGCCGCCGACATCCTGGTCAAACTGGCCAAGTGCTGCACGCCCGTGCCCGGAGACGACATCGTCGGCTTCGTGACCCGGGGCAGCGGGGTGTCGGTGCATCGAGCCGACTGCCCCAATGTCGAAGCGCTGACCTCGGATCCCGAACGCATGATCGAGGTCTCGTGGGGGTCCGCCCCGAAGGGCATCTTCCTCGTGCAGATCCAGGTCGAGGCACTGGACCGCTCCGGTCTGCTCTCAGACGTCACACGTGTGCTCACCGAGCATCACGTGAACATCCTGTCGGCGACGGTTGCGACGACGGACGAGCGGCTCGCGCTCAGCAAATTCGTCTTCGAGATGGGCGACATCGTGCACCTCGATCGTGTGCTGAATGCCGTGCGCAGGATCGACGCCGTCTACGACGTCTACCGCGTCACGACCGGTTGACGAGGCAGGCTAGCCGCCCGCTCACGGGTCCCCTCGAGGTGACGGGCGATTTCCCGCCGCGCGTGCTTCGAACCCGGAAGACGCTTGACGGAATCCATTCGCGTGATCGCCTCCCGAGGATCTACCAGGCCTGCCTCGATCAGCGCGACGACGACGGCGGTGGCGCGCTCGCGATGTTCGGGCTCGCGGATGCGCCGGGCGACATCGATCACGGTGCGTAGCGGTGACGTGACGAGCACGCCCTCGACATCCGCCACGTCCTGCTCTTCGACGCCCACGTCGTGGAAGATCGCCCGCCGGTCGATGAGGTTTCCGATTCGATGCGCGGCGCCGCGCATGACGCTGTGCCGCGACGGTGGGTCCGGGAGGGCGCCGTAGACCCAGGCGGCACTCCACAGGCCGACCACGAGGCGGGACCCGCAGATCGACCGCAACGACGCTGCGCGCGTGGCTGTGCTCTCGATGGCGTCCGCAGGCATGTACCCCTCGCCGATTTCGACGACGTCGCCGTCGAGCCGAGCGGCGGAGAGTTCGGCTACCGAGAGCCGCTCACCGGGAAGGTAGATCAGAGGCCAGAGCATGCGATCGATTGAATCGCACGCCCCGTGTGCCCACGGCTGATGCGAGCACATCTGTGGACAAGCTCTGCCCGGCTCTAGCCGTCGACGACCTTGAGCCACGCGCGGCGCGTGTCGAGGTCGGCGGAGATCCGCTTCACGGCCGAACTGTCACCCTTCGCGGTCGCGGCGGCAAGTTCGGCCTCGAGCTTGTCGATGGCATCGGCGAGCTGACGTGCCATGTCGCCCGCGCGGGCCTTCGTCTCGGGGTTGTTGCGCTTCCAGTCGACCTCTTCGCGCGCCTTGAGGGCCTGCTCGATCTTGCGCATCGCGTCGTCGAGGGAGCGATCGCGCTCACGCGGCGATACGCGCCCGATCTCGTCCCAGCGGCGCTGAATCGAGGCCAGGAGCGAACGCGCGGCCGTTAGGTCGCGTTCGTCGGCAACTGCCGCGGCCTCTGAGAGCAGGGCCTGCTTGGCCTCGATCTTGGGCTCGGACTCGGCGACCTCCGCGGCCTCCTTCTCGGCGCGCGTGGCGTACAGCGCGTCGCCCGCGGCCTTGAACTTGGCCCAGAGCGAGTCATCCACCTTTTTGCCGGCCCGGCCGGCGGCCTTCCACTCATCCAGCAGAGCGCGGTACAGCGGAATGCCGTCTTCGCCCTTGGGGAGGAGTGCCTCGGCACGTTCGACCAGGCGAGCCTTGCGGTCGCGGGCGCCCTTGTGGGTCTCGTCCAGCTCGGCGAAGAATTCGCGTCGGTGCTTCTCGACCGTGGCACGGGCGTCGCGGAATCGCTTCCACAGCTCCTGCGATTCGCGCTTGGGCAGGCGCGGTCCGTTCTGCTGGTGCGCCTGCCAGGACTCGAACAGGTCGTTCAGCTCCTGCGTCGCCTGCTTCCACTGCACGGACTTGGGATCGCGCGCGGCGAGGGCCTCGGCCTTCACGACCAGCTCGGTGCGCTCCACGACGGCGGCGTTGACCGCCTCCTTGGCAGCGGCGGCTTCCGTGGCGGTGGCGGCGCTCAGCGTCTCGAGGATGGCATCAACACGACCCATGAGGTTCGCGAGGTTCCCGACCGCCGAGGCGCCGTCGATTTCGGCGCGCAGGTGCTTGGCCGCGGTGGTCAGGTCGGATGCAGAAGCCCCGCCGCCACGCTGACGCTGCTCCAGCAGGCGGACCTTGTCGGCCAGGTCGCTGAACTTACGGGCGAAGTAGGCGAGCGCCTCGTCGGGGGTGCCGTCGGGATACTGACCGACGACGCGCCAGCTGTCGGTGCCGTCTACGGCAGAGACCTCGCGGACGGAGACGGTGCCGTCGTCGTCGACGCGGCCCCACGCCAGGTCGGGGGCGGAAGCAGGCTCGGGGGACACGGTGCACCTCTTGCTGTGGGGGGCGGAAACTCCCCCAGCCTAGTACGACGCTCCGTGCGGGCTAGGGGGTGGTCGTCGGGCCGGGAACCGGATCGGACGACACGCTGGGCGTCGGGGAGGGCGAGATCTCGGGTACAGGGGCGCCGGGGCCGGCCCCGTAGTACGCGAACTGACCGCCGATGGCGGCGAGGATGACGATGCCGCCGACCACCGACGCCACGATCGTGTCGCGCCGGCGACGCGTGAGTTGCGACGCGCGCAACTCCAGGCGTGCCTGGTAGACGCGTGCTCGCTCGCGCTCTGCGCGGTCTTTATCCGGCTTGGCCATCCGTTAGCTCCTGAGGTCGATCGCCTGAACTCTACGCAGGAGCGCTATGGGCGACCAAACTGGCGCCCGAGCCCCCGCGAGTGGACGCAACATGCCGTGTCGTATGGATGTGGAACGGCTTGTTGCGTCCACTCGGTGGGAGGGGCGGGGTGACGAGGGTCGGGGGATGACGAGTGAGTCGCTATGTAGGAGCCCCGACTAGCCTGGGACGGTGACGGGTACGCAAGCGCTGTTCCAGGGGTCGACACCCCTGGCGGTCCGCATGCGTCCGTCTTCCCTCGACGAGATCGCGGGCCAGGAGCACCTGCTGCGGCCCGGTTCGCCTCTCGTCGCGCTGGCAGACCCGAATCGGGCGTCGACCGGCGCCGTTTCGGTGATCCTGTGGGGCCCGCCGGGTACCGGCAAGACGACGCTCGCGCAGGCGATCGCGCGGTCGTCGGGTCGTCGCTTCGTCGAGCTGTCCGCGGTGACCGCCGGTGTGAAGGATGTTCGCGAGGTCATGCAAGAGGCGCTCACGCAGCGCGATCTGTATGGAACCTCGACCATCCTGTTTCTGGATGAGATCCACCGCTTCACCAAGGCGCAGCAAGATGCGTTGTTGCCCGGCGTCGAGAACGGCTGGGTTGTACTGATCGCCGCGACGACCGAGAACCCGTCGTTCTCGGTCGTGTCGCCTCTGCTTTCGCGCTCGCTCCTGCTCACTCTCCGCCCGCTGTCGGACGAGGAGTTGGGATCGCTGCTCGATCGGGCGGTGACCGATGCGCGGGGCCTGGCCGGGGCGGTCACTGTCGATCCGGCCGCACGCGCTGCGCTCGTCCGACTGTCATCCGGCGATGCGCGGCGTGCACTGACCGCGCTCGAGGCCGCGGCGTCGATGGTGGGCGCGGTTCATGACGTGCGGACGGATGACGAGCTCGATGTCGACGGTGGGGAAGACGAAGACGGCGATCTGCCCGTCATCACCGATGACGTCGTCGCGCAAGCCGTCGACCGGGCCCTGCTGCGGTACGACCGACAGGGCGACGAGCACTACGACGTCATCAGCGCATTCATCAAATCCATCCGCGGATCGGATGTGGATGCCTCGCTGCACTACCTGGCCCGCATGATCGAGGCGGGGGAGGACCCGCGGTTCATCGCGCGGCGTCTGATCATCTCTGCGGCCGAAGACATCGGGCTCGCCGACCCACAAGCCCTGCCGATGGCGGTGGCTGCTGCCGACGCGGTTCAGTTCATCGGCATGCCCGAGGGGCGCATTCCGCTCGCTGAGGCGACCGCGTATCTGGCGACCGCTGCGAAGTCCAACGCGGCCTACGTGGCGATAGACAAGGCCATCGCCGATGTTCGCGGCGGACGTGCTGGCACCGTGCCTCTGCATTTGCGCGACGCGCACTACGCGGGAGCCAAGCGGCTCGGACATGGCAAGGGATACGTCTACCCGCACGACACGGAGGTCGGTGTCGCCACACAGCAGTACCTGCCCGACCCCCTGCGCGGCGTCCGCTATTACGAGCCGACCCCACGGGGTGCCGAACGAGACATCCGGACCCGCCTCGACAAGATCCGCCGAATCCTGGGCTCAGAAGACTGACGTGCTAGGATCTTCCCTGGCCTAGTTTCTGTCGAGCGTGCGGCTGCGCGAGAAGAAGCGACGGGTGTCGTCCTGTAGCCGGACGCCCCTGGCACACCCCTCTTCACTTCCCTCGGTCCGCTGCGCGCGAGCCGGGGTATTCCACGTTCGTACGTCCCGAAAGGTAAACGTGTCCACTAAGTCACGGACCCGCAGCAAGACCCGCCTGTCCCGCGCGCTCGGCATCGCCCTCACTCCGAAGGCCGCCAAGTTCCTCGAGAAGCGTCCCTACGCCCCGGGCGAGCACGGCCGCTCCAAGCGCAAGCAGGACAGCGACTACGCCGTCCGCCTCCGGGAGAAGCAGCGTCTTCGCGCCCAGTACGGCATCCGCGAGGCGCAGATGCGCAACACGTTCAACGAGGCACGCCGCCAGTCCGGCCTGACCGGTGAGAACCTGGTCGAGCTGCTCGAGCAGCGTCTCGACGCGCTCGTCGTGCGCTCTGGCTTCGCCCGCACCACGGCGCAGGCCCGCCAGCTCGTCGTGCACCGTCACATCCTGGTCGACGGCCAGCTCGTCGACCGCCCGTCCTTCCGCGTGAAGCCGGGTCAGATGATCCACGTCAAGCCGAAGAGCGAGGGCACCGAGCCGTTCCAGGTCGCCGCCGCCGGTGGTCACGCCGACGTTCTGCCCCCGGTTCCGGGCTACCTCGAGGTCGACCTGTCGACGCTCCAGGCCCGCCTGGTCCGTCGCCCGAAGCGTGCCGAGGTTCCGGTCACGTGCGAGGTCCAGCTCGTCGTCGAGTACTACGCGGCGCGCTAAGCACTGCGATTTCACCGAAGGGCGTCCGATCCGCGAGGATCCGGGCGCCCTTCGTCGTCGGACACTACGATGGACGGATGCCGCGCGTGCGGTTCATGAGTGCGAGGAAGTGGTGACATGAAGAGCCTGCTCTGGTTCCTGATCGGTATCGTCGGCGGTTTCGCCGCTGCCCACGTGATCAACAAGAATCCGACCGGCCACGAGGTCCTCGCCGAGGTCGACGCGCGCATCGGTGAGTTCACCGATCGCATCGGCGAGGCGTACCGGGGTCAAGAGGCGAAGCTCGACGATTTCGTCAGCGGAGCACGGGATGTAGCGGCCGGCGCCGTATCCGCCGTCTCGGATGCTGCCGCTTCCACGAAGGCCGCCGCATCGGACGCGGTCTCGGATGCTGCCGGGACCGTCTCGGACGCCGTGACCGACACCGCCGAGTCGGCCAAGGACTGACCCCAACCGTTTTCGCGGCCGCCCTCGCCGGGTGGCCGGTTACTCACGCGCTTACCCCTGCGAGGAATCCCGCTCATGAAGACCGCCGAGATCGCTCAGCGTTACCTCGACTATTTCGAGAAGAACGGTCACGTGATCGTGCCGAGCGCCTCGCTCGTTACGGACGACCCAGCGCTGCTGTTCACGGTCGCCGGCATGGTTCCGTTCATCCCGTACCTGAGTGGTGACGTTCCGGCCCCGTACAAGCGCGCCGCCGACGTACAGAAGTGCATCCGCACGCTCGATATCGAAGAGGTCGGTCACACACCGCGGCACGGCACCTTCTTCCAGATGCTCGGCAACTGGTCGTTTGGCGATTACTTCAAGGAAGGCGCGATCCGCTTCGCGTGGGAGCTGCTCACGACTCCGGATGCCGAAGGTGGCCTGGGGTTCGATCCGAAGGACCTGTGGGTCACGGTTTACGAAGAAGACGACGAGGCCCACGACCTCTGGCGCTCGTTGACGGATCTGCCGGAGGAGCGCATCCAGCGCCTCGGCAAAGACACGAATTACTGGTCGACGGGCCTTCCGGGCCCCGCCGGTCCGTGTTCCGAGATCTTCTTCGACCGTGGTCCCGCGTACGGCATCGATGGGGGGCCCGCCACGGACGACGATCGCTACGTCGAGATCTGGAACCTCGTCTTCATGCAGTACGAGATCACCAACGTGCAGTCGAAGTACGTCTTCGACATCGTCGGAGAGCTGCCGAACAAGAACATCGACACCGGCATGGGGCTCGAGCGCGTCGCGTTCATCAAGCAGGGCGTCGACAACATGTACGAGACGGACCAGGTGCGTCCCGTTCTCGACCGGGCCGTCGCGCTCTCGGGCCGCACGTACGGGGCGGATCACCAGGACGACATCCGCTTCCGCGTCGTGGCCGATCACGTGCGCTCGTCGCTCATGCTGCTCTCGGACGGCGTGACCCCCTCGAACGAGGGCCGGGGCTACATCCTTCGCCGCCTCATGCGTCGAGCGATTCGTTCCATGCGCCTGCTGGGTGTGGACGGTCCGACATTCGCGGAGCTGTTCGCCGAGTCCCGCGACGCCATGAAGGAGTCGTACCCGATCGTCGCGACGGATTACCCGCGCATCGAGCAGTACGCCCTTGCGGAAGAGGCGACCTTCCTGCGAACGCTCGCTGCGGGTTCGAGCCTGCTGGATGACTCGGTCGTTCAGATGAAGGATGCCGGGGGCACGACGATCTCCGGATCCGAGGCGTTCCTGCTGCACGACACCTACGGGTTCCCGATCGACCTGACTCTGGAGATCGCCCAGGAAGCGGGTCTGTCGGTCGACCGCGACGCCTTCGACGCCCTCATGCTCGAGCAGCGCACCCGTGCAAAGGCAGACGCGAAGTCGCGCAAGCGGCAACTCGCCGACACGAGCATCTATCGCGAGATGCGAGCGCTCGGAGAAACCGCGTTCACGGGCTACACGGATCTCGAGACGGAGTCGCGCGTGCTCGGGCTGCTGGTCGACGGTCTTCCCGCAGACCGCGCCAGCGCGGGCCAGATCGCCGAGGTGTTTCTTGCCGAGACGGCGCTCTACGCCGAGTCGGGTGGGCAGGTTGCCGACAAGGGCGTGATTGTCGGTCCAGGCTACGAGCTCGAGGTCCTGGACGTTCAGCGGCCCGTGCCCGGCCTCATCAGCCACACGGTCGAGGTGACGACGGGTGAGGTTGGTGTCGGCCAGCCCGCGACCACTGTCGTCGATGCCCTCAACCGACGCGCGGCGCAGCAGGCGCACTCCGCGACGCACCTGATCCACGCGGCCCTGCGGGACACCCTCGGGTCGTCGGCGACGCAGACCGGATCGCTCAACCGTGCCGGCTACCTCCGTTTCGACTTCGCGTGGGGGCAGGCGCTGTCCGACGCGACCAAGTCTGAGATCGAAGAGATCGCCAACAACGCGGTGCGCGACAACCTCGAAGTGTCGACCCGCGTTCTTTCGCTCGATGAGGCGAAAGCTGCCGGAGCGCAGGCGCTCTTCGGCGAGAAGTACGGCGACGTCGTGCGCATGGTCGACATCGGGGGGCCCTGGTCCCGCGAGCTCTGCGGTGGTACCCACGTGTCCACGAGCGCACAGATCGGCCTCATCAACCTCGTCGGGGAGCAGTCCGTCGGCGCATCCAACCGTCGCGTCGAGGCCCTCGTCGGTCTGGACGCGTTCCGGGAACTGGCGGCGGAGCGCGCGATCGTGTCTCAGCTCACGTCGACGCTCAAGACGCCGCGCGACCAGCTACCCGCCCGCATCACTGAGCTCACCGCGAGCCTCAAGGCGGCCGAGAAGAAGGTTGCGGCGTTCGAGACCCGCGCTCTCCGCGATCGCGTCCCGGCGCTTGCTCAGACGGCTTCGGCTGTCTCCGGCACCGCGCTCGTGGCCGAGTCCGTTGGAGCGGTGGCGTCGCAGGACGACCTCCGGCAACTCGTCACGGCCGTGCGTGATCGCCTGGGCACGGAGCCCGCGGTCGTCGCGCTCGGGGGCACCATTGACGGTCGTGCTGTCGTGATCGTGGCGACGAACGAGGCCGCCCGCACCGCGGGGGCGAAGGCGGGTGCCCTCGCGAAGGGTGCCGCTGCTGCTCTCGGCGGCGGTGGCGGCGGTCGAGACGACGTCGCGCAGGGCGGGGGCACGGATCCCGCGGCCATCCCGGCGGGTCTCGCCGCTGTCCGCTCTGCTCTCGAGGCGCTCACCGCGTGAGCAGCTTCCGACCGGGCGTGCGACTCGGAATCGACGTCGGCATGGCCCGAGTCGGTGTTGCGCGCTGTGACCGCGACGGCCTGCTTGCGACGCCGGTCGAAACCGTCCCGCGGGCGAGCGGTGATCCTATTGCGCGAGTCGTCGAGATCGCACGCGAACTCGACGCGGTCGAGATCGTGGTGGGCCTGCCGATCAGCCTCGCCGGACGGGAGACGGCGTCGACCGCCGACGCTCGCGAGTTCGCGGGGGCGGTGGCCGGGGCATCCGCTTTACCCGTCAGGCTGCTCGACGAACGCCTGACGACCGTGACGGCGAACGATGCCCTCCGCCGTTCCGGGCGCTCCCAGCGAGGTTCACGTAGCATTGTGGACCAGGTCGCCGCGGTCGTGCTCCTGCAGCAAGCTCTCGATGTCGAGAAGCGAACGGGGCTTCCGGCCGGTCAACCCGTCCTGCCCGAGGAGTAGTTGATGTCCGACGACAAGCGTCCCGACGAGCATTCCGGTGATGACCGGCTCGCCGACCTGTTCGGGCGCCTGCCCGATCCGCGCAGACGCGCGGTCGACGACTCCGCGGCCCCGGCCGAGGAGAAGCCCACTACTCCGCCGCTGCCGGCGTCCTCGGCCGAGGACGCCGCTGCGCGTCAGGTCCCGCTTTCGCGCCGTGAGTTGCGCCAGCGCGCGACGGGTGAGAGCCCCACGGTCGCGTCTCCGGCTAGTCGGGGACAGGATGCTCCAGCACCGGCGCCGTCCACGCCGCCTGCACCAGCTGCGCCGAACGCAGCATCCGTGACGCCCGACCCCACCCCCGAACCCCGAGCAACGCCCCGTGCGCCGAGCGCGGCGGAGGTGATCCCGGGCGGTGTCGCCGCGGGCGCTGTGGCGGACTCGGAGCCGCAGCTGCGTCGCTCGGCCACGCCCACGCTCGAGGATGTCTCGCCCGAGGGTCGCGCGGCGTCGACTCCGACGCTCGACGAACTGTTCGCCGAGGAGAAACGTATCGTCCCGTCCAAGAAGGAGAAGCGCCGCAACCGTCGCATCGGCGGGTGGATCGCGCTCGGCGTGGTCGTTCTGCTGTTCGGCGGCATCGGCCTCGGCACGGCGTGGGCGTGGAGCAACTATGAGGGCCCCATCCGTGCCCTCATGGGCTGGGAAGAACCGCGCGACTACGAGGATGGCATCGCTGAGGGCGAGGCCCTCGTCACGATCGCCTCCGGCGACGGGGGACAGGCGATCTCGCAGAGTCTCTTCAACGCCGGCGTGACAAAAACCCCCGGCGCGTTCTATTCGTGGTTGCTCGAACTGGACGCGGTGCCCACCTTTTATCCCGGTGTGTACACGCTGCAGCAGAAGATGACGTCGGCCGCTGCTCTCGCGGCGCTCGAGAACCCCGAGAACAAGCTCGAGAACTCTGCACTCGTCCGCGAAGGATTGACGGTGGAGCAGACCCTGCCCATTCTGGCGGAGGGGATCGGCCTGCCGATCGAGGACTTCCAGGCCGCCATCGCAGATCCCGCTGCCTACGGCGTGGCCGCGTCGAGTCTTGAGGGGTGGCTGTTCCCGGCGCTGTACGAGTTTGATCCGGGAATCACCGCGACGCAGGTCATTCAGCGGATGGTGGACCGCACCGTGACCTCGCTGGATACCGCGGGCGTTCCCGTCGACGATCGCCAGCGCATCCTCACGATCGCCTCGATCATCCAGCGCGAGGCACGCGAGACCGATGATTTCTACAAGGTCTCTCGCGTCATCCAGAACCGCCTGCTGCCCGATAACCCCGAGACGTTCGGCAAGCTCCAGATGGACTCGACGGCGCAGTACGGCTACGGCGAGATGCACGACGGAACGGTGAGCTCGTCGGCAGAGGCCCTCGAAGACGACAATCCCTGGAACACGTACGTGGTCGAAGGGTTGCCGGTCGGACCGATCGCGAACCCGGGCGATGTCGCCATCGACGCGGCGATGAAACCGGTGGAAGGCACCTGGCTCTATTTCGTGACGGTCAATCTCGACACCGGCGAGACCGTGTTCACCGACACGTATGACGAGCACCTGCAGGCTGTCGATCAGTGGCAGCAGTGGTGCGCAGACAACCCTGACGGCGGTTGTTGACGTGACGGAGGTGCCGGGCCCCGCGGCTCTCGCCGTGTGGGGCAGCCCCGTCGCGCACAGTCGCTCGCCCGAGCTGCATGCCGCTGCATATGGCGTGCTCGATCTTCCGTGGAGTTACAGCCGACGCGAGGTCGACGCGGAGGGGTTCGACGCTGCTCTGGCGGGCCTAGGTCCGGAATGGCGGGGCCTCTCGCTGACGATGCCGCTCAAGGAGCGCGCCTTCGCGGCCGCGTCTCGTCGCGATCGGCGCGCCGAACTCACCGGCGCCGTGAACACGCTCCGACTGGGCCCCGACGCCGGACCGCACGGCGTCAACACGGACGTCGGGGGGCTGGTGGGCGCCTTGCGTGAGCTCGGCGTTTCGGCGCCGGATGTCGCACGCCTGATCGGCGCGGGGGCCACGGCATCCTCCGCGATCGTCGCGCTCGGAGAGCTCGGCACGCGACGGGTGGATGTCTGCGCCCGTCGTCTCGTATCGATTGCGCCGCTCGTCGATCTGGGCGACCGGATCGGCGTCGACGTGCATCCGTATCCCCTCGGGACGCCCCCGCACGCCGCCGCGGACGTGACCATCAGCACCCTGCCGGGCGGCACGGTGCTCGCGCCCGAACTCGTCGCGTCGGTGGCGGATGCGGGCGGCTCGCTTCTCGATGTTGCGTACAGCCCCTGGCCATCGGCTCTGGCCGAGGCATGGTCGACAGGCGGGGCCCGCGTGATGTCGGGACTCCCGATGCTGCTCCACCAGGCGCTTTTGCAGGTGCGCTTCTTCGTCTCGGGCGATGTCGAGGCCTCGTTGCCGGACGAGCACGCGGTGTTCGCCGCGATGCGCTCCGCGCTCATGGGAGACTAGGAGGATGCTCCGCGTCCTCACCGCCGGCGAATCGCACGGCCCCGAACTGATCGCCATCATGGAGGGTCTGCCCTCCGGCGTGCCCGTCTCATCCGAGGCGATCCAGGCCGACCTGCAACGCCGCAAGCTCGGCTACGGCCGCGGCTCGCGCATGAAGTTCGAGCAGGATGACCTCACGATCTCGGCTGGCGTTCGCCACGGCCTGAGCCTGGGCAGCCCGATCGCGCTTCGCGTCGGCAATACGGAATGGCCCAAGTGGGTCGAGGTCATGAGCGCCGAGCCGGTCGAGTTGACCGAGAAGTCTCGTGGACGAAGTGCGGCTCTCACGCGTCCGCGCCCGGGCCACGCCGATCTTGTCGGCATGCAGAAGTACGACTTCGACGAGGCACGTCCGATCCTCGAGCGGGCAAGTGCCCGCGAGACAGCGGCCCGGGTCGCGCTCGGTGCGGTCGCGCGCGCGTTCCTGGCCGAGCTCGGCATCCGTCTGGTCAGCCACACGCTGTCGATCGGTACCGTGCATGTACCGGATGGCGCCGCGCTACCCACGCCGGACGACGTGGACGCGCTCGACGCCGACGACCTGCGGTGCTTCGACGCCGAGACCTCGACGCGCATGGTCGCCGAGGTCGACGCCGCGCGCAAGGACGGCGACACTCTGGGTGGGATCGTCGAGGTCCTCGCCTACGGTCTGCCGCCGGGACTCGGGTCTCACGTGCACTGGGATCGACGGCTCGATGGCAAGCTCGCCCAGGCACTCATGAGCATCCAGGCGATCAAGGGCGTCGAGGTCGGCGACGGCTTCCTCACCACGACGCGCCGGGGCTCGGCCGCCCACGACGAGTTGTTCGCCACGACCGACGGCATCTCGCGATCGACCGATCGGGCGGGTGGAACCGAAGGCGGCATGTCGACCGGCACCGTGCTGCGCGTCAGCGCCGGCATGAAGCCCATCGCGACCGTGCCCCACGCGCTTCGCACGGTCGACGTCGCGACGGGTGACACGGCATCCGCGCACCACCAGCGCTCGGACGTCTGTGCTGTCCCGGCCGCGGGTGTCGTCGCCGAGGCGATGGTCGCCATCGTGCTCGCCGACGCCGTGCTCGAGAAGTTCGGCGGCGACAGTGTCGGCGAGACGCGTCGCAACCTCGACGGCTACCTCGCGGCTATCCCCGAGACGCTGCGCACGACGCCCGCGTCCGAGGCGGCACTCGTCGAGCATGAACTCTTCGGCTGACGCCCGGGCCATCGTCTTCATCGGCCCGATGGGTGCGGGCAAGACGAGCATCGGTCGCCGCGTCGCCCGCGCGCTGCATCTTCCGTTCGTCGACACCGACCGCGTGATCGTCCGCGATCACGGTCCCATCCCCGAGATCTTCACGATCCAGGGCGAGCCACGCTTCCGTGCGCTCGAGCGCGAGGCCGTGGCGGAGTCCCTCGGACACGGCGGGGTCATCTCACTGGGCGGGGGAGCGGTGCTCGATGCAGACACGCGGGCAGCGCTCGCGCCGCACCGCGTCGTGTACCTCACGGTTTCGCCCGAGACCGTTGCCTCGCGCATCCGCGACGCCAACCGGCCGCTTGTTGCGGGCGACGATCCGGTCGGCGCTTGGGAGCGGATCTACGCGGAGCGCCGCCCCCTCTACGAAGAGGTCGCCGACGTGACCTTCGACACATCCTCCGGGCCGATCACGCATGTCGCGACGGCCGTCCTGGACTGGCTGAAAGCAGACGAATGAACGACGTCACCACCATCACCGTCACCGGCGAGTCCAGCTACGACATCACGGTGGGCCGCGGCATCCTCGACCGTGTGAGCGCCGCGCTCGCGCCGACCGTCCGCAAGGTCCTCGTCGTGCACCCGCCGACGCTCGGAGCGCGCGCGGGTGAGCTGCGTCAGCAACTGATGGACGAGGGCGGTCGGGAAGTGTTGCTCGCCGAGATTCCGGATGCCGAGCAGGGCAAGCGCGTCGAGGTCGCGGCGTTCTGCTGGCAGATCATGGGCCAGGCCGACTTCACACGAACCGACGCGGTTGTCGGCTTCGGAGGCGGGGCCGTGACCGACCTGGCGGGCTTCGTCGCCGCGACCTGGCTGCGCGGCGTCGACCTGGTGCAGGTGCCGACGACCGTGCTCGGCATGGTCGATGCGGCCGTCGGAGGCAAGACCGGCATCAACACGGCCGAGGGCAAGAACCTGGTGGGAGCGTTCTGGGCCCCGCGCGCCGTGATCTGCGACCTGGACCTGCTCGAATCGCTGCCGAAGAATGAGGCCGTCGCCGGGTTCGCCGAGGTCGTCAAGGCCGGCTTCATCTGGCACCCGCAGATCCTTGACGCGATCGAGGCAGACCCCACCGCGGCAACAAATGTCACGAGCCCCGTCTTCCGCGAGTGCGTCGAACTCGCGATCGGGATGAAGGCCCGTGTCGTGAGCGAGGACTTCCATGAGTCTGGCCTGCGCGAGGTCCTGAACTACGGTCACACACTCGGCCACGCGATCGAGCACGCAGAACGCTATCGCTGGCGCCACGGCGCCGCGATCTCGGTCGGTATGGTCTTCGCCGCCGAGCTGTCACGCCTGGCGGGACGCTTGCCGGATGCGGCGGCTGCGCGTCACCGCGACATCCTGGAACTCCTCGGCCTTCCCACCACCTACCGGGCGGGAGCGTGGCCGACTCTGCTCGCGTCGATGCAGCGCGATAAGAAGAGCCGCGCCGGGCTGTTGCGCTTCATCGTTCTGGACGACATCGCGCGCCCCACCGTCTTGCAGGCGCCGGATGACTCGCTCCTGTTCGCCGCGTACCAGGAGGTCGCGGGCGGCTGAGTTGCCCGTGGCCGGGCGATGCGGGGCACCTGGGATGCAACGGGGCAGGTTTCACCGTGCCCCGTTGCGCTTAACCTCGATCCACCGATGAGCCTTCGG
>NZ_HG779614.1:0-58634 GCF_000582705.2 Microbacterium sp. C448 | reverse complement strand
GTGGGCCCACGCCGCCAGAGGCTCCGCGCGTCGCGCAGCGACGGGTGGAGGGGCGGTGGGGACGATTCTCGTCAGCCCCTCCATCGCTCCGACGTTCGCCCGTGGGAGGCCTCAGGCCGGCGCAGCGTCCGCGTGTTCGGCGGAGAGCATCACGTACACCTCGGCGTTCCGCAGCAGACCGGCACGCTCCTCGTCGGTCAGAGCCCGCCGAACCTTTGCCGGCACGCCCGCGACGAGCGAGCCATCCGGAACGACCGTGCCTTCGAGCACCACGGCACCGCCCGCGATGAGACATCCGGCACCGATCACGGCACCCGACAACACGACGCTGCCCATACCGATCAGTGACCCGTCCCCGATCGTGCAGCCGTGCACCACGGCATTGTGACCGACCGAAACGTCGCGGCCGATCGTCACCGGATGACCGCTGTCGACGTGCACCGAGACGTTGTCCTGGATGTTGCTGCCCGCGCCGATCGTGATCGTGTCGCGGTCTGCACGCAGGATCGCGTTGTACCAAACGCTCGCGCCCTCATCGAGCCTCACGGCTCCCACGACACGCGCTCCGGCCGCAACGAACGCGGACTCATCGAGCGACGGGGTACGTCCGGCGACGGACAAGACGGATGCCTCGGGTGAAACGGTCATGAATCCGACCCTACGACCTCGGGCCCGATGCCCGTGGCACCCATGATCGGTCCGCTATCCCGGCACCCCGGCCTCGATCGCGTCCCGCAGCGCAGAGGTGTAATGCGGAGCGAGCGAGTCGAGGAACGACACGGTCAGGTGATCCTCGTCGCGGTAGACATTGGCCCCGCCGACGACCGGGAAGCACGTCGTGTCGTCGCAGAACACGTCGGTGAAGTCGAGCGGGGTGACCCCCGCTGTGCCTTCCGCGGCATCCTTCAGCGGATCCTGGTCGGTCAGCAGTTCGTCACGGGCACCGTCGCAATTGCCGACACCCTGGGTGCGCAGGCACTTGTTCGGGTCGTTTTCCCACACCGGGTTGTCGACGACGGTGACGACGGGAATGCCCCGGTCGAGCATCCCGCTCCATGCCTCGCGGTACCCGGCAACGGCGGCATCGTGGACACTGTCGTACCCCGCAGAGGAGTAGGGCGTGGTCGAAAGTCCCGCGGTGAAGACGACATCGAAGTCGCCGTTGTCGAGCACCTCAACCGCGTTCTCCCGCCAATCGGCGCACGCAGCGCCGAACGCACCGGGCGTCGACAGAGGCGTGGTGCTCCAGGGGCAAGCGCCCTTGAAGAGCGTGGTGAGGTGCCATCCGTTCTCGTCGGCGATGCGCTCGAACGTCGACAGCAACTGGAACGCGTGGCTGTCGCCGATGAGCGCAACACGGGGCGCATCCGCCGCATCCGATCCGAATTCGCAGGTGACGGCTCGCGAATCGTTCAGCTGCACGAAGCACTGTTCGTCCGCTGGCATGTCCGCGGCCGCGAAACCGGGCGCGGGTAGCACCTGGTCACCGAAGTCCACGTCGGCACAGGCTGGATCGAGCACGCTCGCCGCGCCGAAGCACTCGGGCGGGTCGGAACGGAGTTGCTCGATCGCCGCAACACCCTCGCGGTATGCGGGCGCGTTGATCGCCCATGCGCCGGCCGCCGTCGCGCCCACCAGGATCATCGCGACGAGCGACGCCCAGAGCGTCACGCGCGGCGGGCGCTTCGTGAGAACCTTCCAGGCCCGCGCCGGATCCTCGACGAACTTCTTGGTGAGCCAGGCGAGCACGAAGCACAGCGCGAGCAACGCGACACGGTGGTAGATCGTCAAGCCCCAGAACGGGACGGATGGCGCGATCACGATCAGCGGCCAATGCCACAGGTAGAGGCTGTATGAGATGTCCCCGACGAACTGCGCGGGACGGATCGACAGGACGCGGGTCGGGTACCACCACCGCGTGGTGTTCGACGCGGCGATCACGGCAGCGGCACCGAGCGTCGGCACGAGGGCCATGTACCCGGGGTACGGCGTCTGTCCGTCGAACTGGAATGCGGCGTACAGCAGCGCGACGATTCCGGCCCACCCGAGCACGAAGCTGCCGATCGCGTTGCGGATTCGCAGCATCGGGACCAGGGCGATGAGCGCTCCTACCCCGAACTGCCACATGCGGGTGAAGGTGATGAAGTAGGCCGGCGCCGGGTTCGTGATCGTGAAGATCACGCAGAAGACGAAGGATGCGAGGGTCACGACTCCGAGCGTCGTGATGATCGCGCGCCGCCGAGCGCCCTGGAAGAACTTCACACCGAGCCATGCCGCGAGCAGCATGATCAACGGCCACAGGACGTAGAACTGCTCCTCGAGCGACAGCGACCAGTAGTGCTGGACCGTAGTCGGCTCCCCCGTGAGCGCCAGATAGTCCGTGGAAGCGAAGGCCAGATACCAGTTCTCGACATAGAAGGTCGACGCGATGATCTCGCGAATCTCGTTCGGCAGCGCCGACAGGGGGAACAGGTAAGGCGAGGCCACGACGATGGCGCAGAACAGCAGAACCAACAACGACGCGGGCAGGAGACGCCGCGCCCGGCGGGCCCAGAACTGCGCGAGTCGCACGCCGCCCGTCGCCTCGAGCTCGCGCATGAGGTGACCGGTGATCAAGAACCCGGAGATGACGAAGAACACGTCGACGCCGACGTATCCGCCCGAGAGACGACCCGGCCAGAAGTGGTAGAGCACCACGAACAGCACGGCGATCGCCCGCAATCCCTGGACGTGCGGGATGAAACGCGAGGGCTCTGCGTGTTCGGGCGAACGATCCCGCCGTTCGCGTCGGAGCATCTGCGACGGAGCGCCCAGATTCTGCGGGCCGAGTTCATGGTCTGCGGAGGGCACCAGACGACGCTACCTGCTCGCGCGTCGGATGCCCGCCATTGCCGCGTGATTCCGCCACTAAGCCGAGCCTCAGCTTGCTTGCGGAATGTCTGAGGCTGAGTAGCGTTTACCCCAGAGTCGCCGCGAACATCGCGGCCGGAGGGACCAAAATGACGAAGATTCAGACCGTTTCCACAACCGTCAGCGACCCCGACGTGTCGGCTGCCGCCGCCCAGTTCCTCTCCCCCGTCGTCCTCGGCCTGCAGGCCCTGACGATCAACGGCAAGCAGGCGCACTGGCACGTGCGTGGCAGCAACTTCATCGGTGTCCACGAACTGCTTGACACCGTGGTCGCGAACGCGGGCGGCTGGGCAGACCTGGCCGCCGAGCGGATCGTCGCGCTCGGCCTGCCGATCGACGCACGCGTCGCCGCCGTCGCCACCAAGGCGGGCGCGACCGGCGTTCCCGCAGGATTCGCCAAGTCGGATGTCGTGATCCCCGCGATCATCGCCGACATGGACGCCATCCTGCTCGACGTGCAGGCAGCCATCGACGGCCTCGACGAGGTCGACCTGACCAGCCAGGACGTCGCGATCGAGATCAAGCGTGGCCTCGAGAAGGACCGATGGTTCCTGTTCGCTCACGTCAGCGAGTAAGACCCCCGCGCCTCAGGCGCAGATGCAAGGGCCTCCGGGAAACCGGGGGCCCTTCTTCGTGCGGCCCGCGCGGATCAGAAACCCCAGAACCTGCGCCGAGAGGACGCAACATGCCGTGCCCCCGAGCTTACGCACGGCATGTTGCGTCCTCTCAGTGGGTGAGGCGGGCGAGCGAGACGGCGCAGCGCGCGAACAGGCGAGCGGATGCCTCAGGCCCGGTGCGTGAGCCGGCCCGCGATCATCGTCGCGGCGACGCGCATGCCGCGCAGTCCCGCGCCGTCAGCGACTCGGGGATCCGCCTCGCACAGGGCGAGGTCAGCGACCGCGCCGGGTTCGATGCCCACGGCATCCGGTCCCGATCCGCGCTCGGTCGACGCCGCGCGCGCCATTTCGAACGGCACCGACTGCTCGGGGTGCCAGGCCGACCGGTCGTCGTTCGTCCGGTAAACGGCCGCCGCGATCGCGGTCCAAGGGTCGAGCGCCGAGACCGGGGCATCCGATCCGAACCGCAGCTCGGCGCCCGCGTCGGCCAACGCACGCAGGGGGTACGCCAGCGCGGTCTGCGCCGCCCATTCGTGCTCGGCGATGTCGCGGTCATCGACCGCGTGCGCGGGCTGCACGCTCGCCGCGACCCCGAGTCGCGCGAAGCGGTGCAGGTCTGCGTGGGCCACGAGCTGCGCATGCTCGATCGTGCCGACCGCGCCCGTCCGGGCGAACGCATCCAGGGCGTGCGAGTTGGCGACATCGCCGATCGCATGCACCGCGGACTCCAGCCCCCCGGCCGTTGCGACGGTCATGAGTTCCAGAAGTTCCTCGGGTGGGACGGTCATCACACCATGGTCGCCGTGCGTGCCGGGGTACGGGTGCGAGCAGGCCGCGGTCCGGGTGCCGAGTGAGCCATCGGTGATCACCTTGAAGGGCCCGACGCGCACGAGATCGGATGCCGAGCCGCGAACGGCATCGCCGGTGCGCAGTCCCTCGGCCACGGCGCGCGGGAGGTCTGCCGGGTAGATCCCGAACCGGATGCGGAGCGCATCAAAACCGGCCGCCAGACGGCGGGCCCAGGCATCCTCGTTCCACGCCATGTCCAGGTCGACCAGACCGACGATCCCCCGTGTCGCCGCCCCGCGCGCCGCTGCATCGACGAGGGCATCGCCGCGGTCGGGGTCGACCAGGTTGAGGCGTCGCGAAATCTCGAAGGCCGGGAGCTCCCTCAGGACACCCGAGCCGAACGGGTCGTGTCCCTCGCGACGCAGAGCCGCCGTGTTGAGCCACACGGAATGCACATCAGCGTTGATGAGGTACGTCGGGACATCGCCCGTCGCGGCATCGAGCAGCAGGCGTTCGGGCTCATCCGCCCAGAGCGCGTCTCGGTATCCCGTGCCGACGCGGCGTCCATCGGCAAGGATCGGTGCCGCCGCCATGATCCGCGCCGCCTCCGCCGCCGAGCGCGCGTGGTCGAGCGGTTCGCGGGCGGCCCGAAGTGCCCACTGAGTGAGATGCACGTGGTGATCCCACAACCCGGGCATGAGCCACCCGCCATCCGCGTCGAGCACGGCCACGGATGCCGGATGCTTCAACGCTCCGGCAGGCGCGATGTCGACGATCTGCCCGCCCGCCAGTACGACATCGTGCGGATCGTCGCCCAGGGGTAGAGGCATCGCGGCGCCGACGATGCGCGCGTTCGCTATCACCCCGACGGTTTCACCCACGTTCACGACGGATCGCCCCCGCTTCGCTGATCGGCTGTGGCCGATGTCCCGACGGATTTCGCGGCCGCTGCCTGCGCGTCGCGCGCCCGACGCATCTCGGCGGCGAGCGGCGGGTTCGGATGCGCCCCACCCTCCGAAAGTTCGGCGATGATCGTCTCGACGACGTCACCCGGCCGGTTCTGGCTGAGCTTGCGCTTCGCGACGACCCGCGTCGGTGTCAGACGGAACCCGACGGTGCCCCGTTCGAGACGCTCGATGAAGGCGGGATCGTTCGGCGGCTGCCACATGCCCCGGGGCTCCGGCATCCGCGACTCGAACCGGTCGACGAGCGCGTCGAGAACGCGCAGATTCTCGTCGGTATCGAGGATTTCGGGGACTCCGGTCAGGTGCGCCGAGACGAAGTTCCAGGTCGGGACGCTCGCGACAGGTCCTGATGAAACGCTGCCATACCAAGACGGCGAGATGTAGCCGTGCGGTCCCTGTACGACGACGAGCAGCTCACGCTCACCCAGTCCATGGATCAGGTCGTCAGGCTTGCCGACGTGCCCCACGATGGTCAGGTCGTCGCGCGACGGATCGAGCATCACGGCGTAGTGCGATGCGACCAGCCCGTCGGCGGTGTCGCTGACCAGCGTGACCCACGGGTTCTGATCCACGAGCCGTCGCAGCTCGCCGACGTCGGTCATCGCGAAGGAGGGGTTCTGGCGCACCCGCCCAGCCTAGATCGGCGGGCGTGCCTTGCGTTCCGCTGTCACAGAACGACGTCGGGACCACGCGCGAGGGTCGATCTGTGACAGCGGAGCCGGACCGATACGCGTCAGCGCTGGTCTTGCGGGCACCAGTAGAGCTTCCGTCCGCCGACCTCTTCGAGCACGATCTCAGTGCCGCAGAGGCGGCACGGCAGGCCCGCCCGGTGGTACACCCAGTGCCGATCGTCGCGGTGCGCCATGGCGCGGCGGTACGAGTCGGGGTCGAGGTCGTCCATCGTCATCATCTGGCCGGTTTCGACACCGATCGCGAGCAGATGCGTCCAGTCGCGCCACAGCTCGCGCACGATTTCTTCCGGCACGTCACGTCCCGGCGTGTGCGGATTCAGGCGCGCGCGAAAGAGCATCTCGGCGCGGTACACGTTGCCGATACCGCTGACGATCGACTGGTCCATCAGCAGTAGCCCGATCGGGGTCGGCTTCTTGCGTACCGCGGCGACGAAGCGCTCCTCGCCCTCGGCGAGGTCATCCACGAGGGGGTCGGGGCCGAGCTTGGCGATCGTCGCCGCGACTTCCTCGGGCGTCTGCAGGGCGCACGCGGTCGGGCCGCGGAGGTCCGCGCACGTCACCTGGGTCATCAGGCGAAGGCGCACCTGTCCCACCACGGGCGGTGGCCACTCGGAGCCCTCGTCCGCGAGCCCCGTGGTCTGCTCCGACATGCGAACGTGCACCCGAGCACGACGCGGCGCGCCGATCGAGGTCAACGAGTTCTCGCCGGCTGCATCGAACACGGGGTCGTCGAAGACCGGGGCATCCAACTCCGTCCCTCGCTGATTCGTCTGCCCCATGCGTCCGTTCGCCGCGGCGATCGTCGGGTCCACGACGATCTCACCCGCGAAGTCCCATGCCCCGTACATCCCCAGGTGCACGCGCAGCCACAGGTCTTCCTCGAACTCGAGGAACATCTGCTTACCCACGGCCCGCACATCCGTCGCCGTCCGGCCGTCCAAGACCGCGGCACCCTCGACAAATCGCCCCTGCGGGCTCGACGCGAAGACGCGCTGACCGACGAAGTTCCGCTCGAACTGGCGCGCGATGCGGTGGACGGAGTGTCCTTCGGGCATCAGCCAGCCTCGGGATCGAAGGCGTCGATGTCTTCGCCCCCGCGGTTCTCTCCCGCCCGGCCGTTCTCGGGCGAGGTGGCGCGCGGATCGGGCAGGAGCGAACCGTCCGCCTCGTAGGCGGCGATCTGGCCGATGCGGCGCACGTGCCGTTCTCCGAACGTGAAAGGGGTCGCGATGAAGATGTCGATGAACTTCGCGGCCTCTTCGAACGTGTGTTGGCGCGCACCGATCGCGATCACGTTGGCGTCGTTGTGCTCGCGCGCGAGTTCCGCGGTCGCGACGTTCCAGACCAGTGCGGCACGGACGCCCTGCACCTTGTTCGCCGCGATCTGCTCTCCGTTGCCGGAACCGCCGAAGACGATGCCGAGCGTGTCGACGCCATCGGCCTGGTCGCGGACGACCGCCTGGGCGGCTCGGATGCAGAACGCCGGATAGTCGTCGAGGGCGTCGTACTCGAGGGGGCCGTGGTCCACGACGTCGTGGCCCTGATCGCTCAGGTGGTGCTGCAGGCGGGTGGAGAACTCCAGTCCCGCGTGATCGGTGGCGATATGGATGCGCATGGGCTCAATCCTAGGGACGGGCCGCAAGGCGAGCGGTCAGGGCGCGATCCCGGATGCTGCGGGCTTGAATCCCGCACGGATGTTCTCGCAGCACCCGGGGCGACACACATCGAACCAGGGCCCCAGTTTGGTGACGTGCGGGCGCTCGGACGTCGGAGTTCCCTTCAGGCGCTCCTCGATGAGGTCGACCAGGCCGGCAACGTACGCCGGATCGACACCGGGGGTCGGGGTGCGAACGGCAGCGAGACCCGCTTCCGCCGCGGCATCCATCGCCTCGGTGTCGAGATCCCAGAGCACCTCCATGTGGTCGCTCACGAAGCCGAGGGGCACGATCGCGACGGCGCGCGCGCCCTCTGCGGGAAGTCCCTCGATGACGTCGCACACATCGGGCTCGAGCCACGGCTGCGAGGGCGGGCCGGAACGGGACTGGTAGACCAGCTGCCACGGAACATCGGCAGCATCCGGGATCTCTTCCGCGATCTGCGCCATCACGTATGCGGCGACCGCGAGGTGCTGGGTCTCATAGGCGCCGCCCTCACCCCACTCCCCGTCGCGCGGGCCGGATCGCCGCGCGTCGTCCATCGGCACGCTGTGCGTGGAGAACAGCACCCGGATCTCGCCCGGCGCGATTCCATCCGCGAGGAACCCGGCGACCGCGTCGCGCACGCCGGCGACGAACGGGGCCACGAAACCGGGGTGGTCGAAGAACTGGCGGATCTTGTCGATCGTCACCGTTCCCCCGAGGCCCGTCTCGTCGAGCACGCGAGCGAAGTCCTCGCGGTACTGACGGCAGCTCGAGAACGAGCTGTAGGCGCTCGTGGCGAGGGCGAGCAGTGTGCGGTGCCCCGCGGCCTCCGCGGCGATGACGGCCTCATCGAGGTAGGGCGCCCAGTTGCGGTTGCCCCAGTAGACCGGCAGATCGATGCCGCGCCGGGCGAGCTCGGCCTCGAGCTTCACCTTCAGCTCACGATTCTGCGCATTGATCGGGCTGATCCCGCCGAAGTGCCGGTAGTGATGCGCGACCTCTTCGAGTCGCTCGTCGGGGATGCCTCGTCCGCGCGTCACGTTCCGCAGGAACGGGATCACATCGTCCTGCCCCTCGGGCCCGCCGAAGCTGGCCAGCAGGAGCGCGTCGTAGGCGACGGGCACTTCGACGTGTTCCGGCCCGCCGGATGCAGCGGGCGATGCGTAGAGGACGACGAGGTTCACATCTGCGGGAGTTGCGCTCACGACATCCATCCTCGCACCGCGTCGGACCGAGGGAGCCCGTTCGCACGACCCGCTCTCCGTAACCTGCCGGAAAACCTCGACGCCTACACTTACGGCGAGGAGGCACGATGACGTCTGTCTCGGAGTTGGATTCCGCGACGACCGCGCTGGTAGACCGCGTGGTCGCCACGCTGAGCGGACGCAGGGTCGCCGTACTCACGGGCGCCGGAGTCTCCACGGATTCCGGAATCCCGGACTACCGCGGCAACGGCGCCCCCGTCCGCTCGCCCATGACGGCCCAGCAGTTCATGGCCGATGAGTCGGCGCGGCGCCGCTACTGGCTCGGCGGACACCTCGGCTGGCATGCGTTTTCGAGCGCTCAACCCAACGCGGGTCACGAAGCGATCGCCCGGCTCGAGGCAGACGAGTTCGCCACGGGCGTGGTGACACAGAACGTCGACGGTCTGCACGTGCGCGCGGGCAGCGGCCGGGTCGTCGAACTGCACGGCACGATGCGTCGTGTGTTCTGCACACACTGCGGGCAGGTCTTCGACCGGCGAGATATCTCCGAACGCATCGAGATCGACAATCCCTGGGTCACGATGCCCGAGAACATCCCGCTCGGGCCCGACGGCGATGTCCTTCCCTCGTCCACCGATGGGTTCATCGTTCCGGACTGCTCGGTCTGCGACGGGCTCCTCAAACCCGACGTGGTGTTCTTCGGCGAGTTCATCCCGGCGGAGAAGTTCCGCGAGGCCGAGCAATTGCTGAAGACCAGCCAGGCCCTGCTCATCGCGGGTTCATCGCTGGTCGTGAACTCGGGCATCCGCCTGGTGGAACGGGCGCGCAGGCGAAGGCTTCCGGTGATCATCGTGAACCGCGGCGCTACCCGCGCCGACAACCGCGCGACCCTCAAGATCGACGCCGGAACCAGCGAAGTACTCGGCGCACTCGCGGCTGGACTCGCGGCTACCCGCTGACTCCTGGCCGTAGGCTCGGAGTCGTGACCGATCTGATCCTCCTCCGCCATGGTGAGACGGACTGGAACCGCGAGCGCCGCATCCAGGGTCTGAGCGATATTCCCTTGAACGAGACCGGCCGCGTGCAGGCACGCGCCGCGGGAGAGTTGCTCCGCATCGAACTCGCGGACGCCGGCCCGGTGGTGATGGTCTCGAGCGACCTGTCCCGGGCGGTCGAGACGGCCCAGATCATCGCCGATGCCCTCGGGGTACCCGGTCCGCGGAAGTACCCGGGCCTGCGTGAGCGCGGCTACGGTGAGGCCGAGGGTGCACTGGTCGCCGAGGTTCCGACGCTCTTCGGCTCCCCAGAGCGGGACCTGATCCCCGGCGCCGAGTCCTCGGCCGATCTGCGGGCGCGAGCGCTGCGAGCACTGGATGACATTGCGACGGATGTCGAACGGGACATGCCCGGGGCATCCATCATCGCCGTCGCGCATGGCGCACTCATCTTCGAGGTCGTGCGTGTGGCGAGCGACGGCGCGCTCCCTCGACCGGGCGAGCGAATCGCCAACGGCTACCCGTTCCGATTCCAGCTCGACCCCGGCGGCACTCCCGACGGCCGCGCCATCCGCCTCGCGACGGATGACGCAGGCGCCTCACGCGACGGTTTCCCCCGGGAGACCCGCGTTTGAGCCCGGACTCGGGAAACCGCCGCTAGCCTGAACGCGGAGGATGCCGTGAATGATTCTGCTGACCCGCCCGAGAGCGCTGACGAGCCGACACCCGCTCGTGATGCACAGACGGAGCGTGGCCGCAGCCGCCGCGAGTTTCTTCGTGCGGGCGGAATCGCCGCGGCCGGCTTCCTCGTGGGCGGCGCGGCCGGCGGTGCCGCGGGGGCAGCTATCGGGAGCTCTCTGGCCAACCAGAACTCATACGGCGCCCTGGACCCACGCGAGGTCCCCGGCTTCGATCATGTGGTCGTTCTGATGGGCGAGAACCGCTCCTTCGACAATCTGCTGGGCTGGCTGTACACCCCCGACAATCTGCCCCCGGGCGAGACCTTCGAGGGCCTCGCTTTCGGCGACTATTCGAACCCCGATCCGGCCGGGAACCGGGTTGCCGCGCACGTCTACTCCGGCCCCACCGACGTGATCATGGGCCAGCCGAACCCCGATCCGGGTGAGGCGTTCCCCCACGTCAACACCCAGCTCTTCGGCACCGTCGATCCCGCATCCAACGCGGAGCTCTGGCAGAACCCGATGAGTTCACCCTTCAACGCCCCGAAGCCGGGCGCGAAGCCCACCATGGAGGGCTTCCTGAAGGACTACCACGTCAACTACGAAGAGCTCCATAAGGGCAAGAAGCCGACGGCGGACGAGGCGAATCAGATCATGGGCGGCTTTTCGCCCGAGATGCTGCCCGTTCTGTCGACACTTGCGCGCGAGTTCGCGGTCTTCGACCACTGGTTCGCGGCCGTGCCCAGCCAGACCTACTGCAACCGCTCGTTCTTCCACGCGTCGACATCCCATGGCTTCGTCACGAACCGCGGCGGGGGCGGCTACGAGAAGTGGCTGGATGCGGCGCCCCGTGACACGATCTTCAATCACCTCGATCGCGCGGGGATCAGCTGGAAGATCTACTTCGACGAGATGCAGCTCGTCTCGCTGACGGGCGTCATGCATGCGCCGGTACTCCAGACGCACTGGCGCACCGAGCACTTCGCCCACATGTCGGATTTTTACCAGGATGCCGCGAACGGCACCCTGCCGGCCTACGCGTTCATCGAGCCGCGCATGATCTACAACCACAACGACTTCCACCCGCCCTTCGGCGCGCTTCGCAGCGGCGAGGTCGACGGCACCGAGGTGGTGGACTCCGCGATCTCGGACGTCCGCGCGGGCGAGGCGCTCGTCGCCAACGTCTACGACGCGATCAAGAAGAGCGCGACGCCTCAGGGTTCGAACGCGCTCAACACCCTTCTGCTGATCACTTTCGACGAGCACGGCGGGACCTACGATCACGTTCCGCCGCCAGCCGCGACTCCCCCGGACGCCGACGCACCCGAAGGCGAGATGGGTTTTCGGTTTGATCGTCTCGGGGCACGCGTGCCCGCGATCGCCGTGTCGGCCTACACCCGCTCCGGAACGATCGTCCATGACGAGATGCATCACGGATCGGTGATCGCCACCCTCTGCCGGCTGCACGGTCTCGAGCCGTTGACACGGCGCGACGCGGGCGCCAACACCCTGTTCCCCGTCGTGAATCTCGAGGTACCGCGCGATCCGAAGTCGTGGCCGACCGTGCACCCCATGTACCTGCCTCGACAGATCGACGAAGAAGAGATCGAAGACCTCGCACACGGGTCGCAGAAGGACAAACCGCTGAGCCCTCCCGGAAAGGGGCTCCTCGGACTCCTCCTCGCCAAGTACGGCGATGGGTCCGAGCCAGAGCCGCAGACGTATGCCGACGCCTACCGGGTGGGCACCACGCACGGCCTCGGACTCTTCTACCCGAAGATCACGTAGGGCGTTTAAGTCCGCGCCGACGCAGTCTCATCAGCTCGCTCAGCACCACTCGGAGCCGCTGAGCAGGATGCGTAAAGCGGAGCGTCGAATTCGGGTAAAGTCACCGACTATGGGCAAGCTCGATCACGCCGACCTCGCGCTTCTCAGCGCCCTCGCCGACGACCCCCGGGCGACCGTCGTCGCTTTGGCCGAGCGCCTGAGCCTGTCGCGCAATACCGTTCAGGCGCGGATGGCGAAGCTCGAGAAAGCCGGCGTGTTCCTCTCCTACGAGCGGACCATAGCGGCGCACACCATCGGGTACCCGCTGCAGGCTGCGATCTCGGTCATGCTGCGACAGAAAGAGCTGCCCGAGATCGCGCCCCAGCTCGTCGAAATCCCCGAGATCATCCAGGCCTACGGCCTGAGCGGACAGGTCGACCTGCTCGTCCATGTCGCCTGCCGCGACGCCAGGCACTTGTTCGAGGTGGACGCACGCATCCTCGCCATCCCCGGCGTCGAACGCACCGAGACATCCCTCGTCATGGGTGAGGTCATCCCCTACCGGCTGCGCCCTCTCATGGACTTGGCACGACAGGAACGTTAGGCACGGGTACGACCGTCGACGGCGTACCCAGCCGGACGAACACAACACCCGCGACGATCAGCGCACCGCCGATCACCTGAACGGATGACGGTTGCTCGCCGAGCACGAGCCAGGCGATCACGATCGCGAACAGCACCTCGGAGAGGCCGACGAACGATGCCACCCGCGAGCCGATCTGCGTCACCGCCAGCACACCCAGTCCGTAAGCGAGCGCCGTCGCGATCAGCACGACCCAAATCAGCGGCACGTACCAGGGGACGGTCAGCCCGCCCAGGATGACGTCGACGGGTGGCGCGGCGAAGGGCAATACGCCCACGAGCGAAAGGCCGCCCGAGAAGAGCGCACCGACCGCGAGGCCGGCGGCCGCGAGCACGAGCGGGGGGAGCCCGTCGCCGGCTCGCTCGCTCAACAGGAAGTAGCCGCCGAGCGACACGGCCGCACCGAGGGCGAAGAGCACGCCGAGTGCGTCGAACGTCGCGCCGCCGATGTCGATCACGAAGACGAGTCCGACGATGCTCACGGCCGAGCCGAGCAGTACAAGGCGGCCGGGCGCACGACGCGTGCGAATCCACGCGAGTGCCACCAGCAGAACCGGCGCCAGGTATTGCACGAGCAGCGCGACACCGACGGGCATCCGTTGGATTGCAGCGAGATAGAACAGCTGGCATCCGGCGACACCCGTCGCACCGAATCCCACAATGATCAGAGCGTTGCGACGCAGGATGCCGGGGTCACGGCGGAGAGCAAGAATCAGGACCGGCAACAAGACGATCGCCGCTCCGCCCATCCGAACCGACGCCGCGGCTCCGGTGGACCAGCCCGCCTCGATGAGCGGCTTGAGCAACGGCCCGCTCGACGCGAACGCGAGCGCGGAGGCGAGCCCGGTCAGGATGCCGATCGCGCGGTGGTCCGGGCTCGTCGTAGGCAGGGGGGCCGTCAGGCTCTGGACCATGTGCGTCCGTTTCACACGAGAGGGATGTCAGGAGTAAACCTGCCATACACTGATGACGAGGTTGACTGATGTTCTCAGACAATACCGTCAGGAGTCAACATGGTTTTTATCCATGACACCCGATCCGCCCTGCTCGCCACGGTAGACCTGGTGAATACGCACCCGAGCACGTCGAGCGAGGGCGAAGACGCCCTCACCACCGTCGCCGATCTCGACGAATTCTTGAGGGTGCACCCGTACACCGGAGGCATCCGTCACGACGAGGCCGAGCTCGCCGAGATGCGCGACATCCGCGGTCGGCTGCGTGCCCTCTGGGACGTCGACCGCGACGGCGCCGTACCTCTCGTCAACGCGATGTTGGACGATGGCGGTGCGCTCCCCCGCCTGGTCATCCACGACGACTACGACTGGCACGTCCACGCCACCTCCGACGAGGCGCCGCTCGCAACACGGATCCTGGTGGAAGCCGCGATGGCATTCGTCGATGTCATCCGCTCGGACGAGTACGCGCGCGTTCGACTGTGCGACGCGGATGACTGCCGGTCGGTCTACATCGATATGTCGCGCAACGGCTCGAAGCGCTACTGCGACACGGGCAATTGCGGCAATCGCATGAACGTCATCGCGTACCGGAAGCGCCAGGCCGATCGAGAAAGCGCCTGATCGCTTCGGCCGCCACGGCCGGGGTCTCGTAGTGGATCAGGTGCCCGACATCAGGGATCTCGACGAGTTCGGCATCCGCGAAGAGCTGCGCGAGCCGACGCTCGGCCTCGATCGGCGTGATGTCGTCGCGCTCGGC
Organism: Microbacterium sp. C448; assembly: GCF_000582705.2. NCBI lineage: Bacteria > Bacillati > Actinomycetota > Actinomycetes > Micrococcales > Microbacteriaceae > Microbacterium > Microbacterium sp. C448. Next base: position 44,019 of record NZ_HG779614.1, on the reverse strand, counting down.
CGCGATCAGCAGCGTCGGCTGCACGATGCGCGCGGCGAACTCCGACACATCGTGTGACACCGAGGTCACGAACGCGTCGCGCAGCATGTCTCGGTCGGCGAACCGCGAGAAGTACGTGTCGTGCTGGTCGTGGATGAACGCGCGCAGCTCGGGATCCTTCGTCTTCGCCATCGACACACTCATGACGCGGACGATGACCTTGTTGCGCAGGAGGGCGTCACCCAGGCGCGCGGGAAGGCGGGCACCGGCCCAGTAGTAGAAGATCGCAAGCCGCGTCAGAATGCCGCGCGGGCCCTCGAGTGCCGGGGCGCCGATCGGGTTCACGAGGATGACGGATGGCGCGGGCATCCCCTCGGCGACAGCCGCCGACACGACGATCGATCCGAACGAGTGCCCGAGGATGATCGCACCCGGTGCGACCGCGCCAACGAACTCACGCAGCCACCCAACGTAGGCGGCGAGATCGTGCTCGATGCCGGGCAGCGGCGGCGTCTCGCCGAAACCCGGGAGGTCTGGCGAGATGACGCGAATACCGGGCAGGTGTGCGACAACCGGCTCGAGCCCGTGGTGTTCACCACGGAAGCCGTGCACTGCGATCACGGTGGTCTCCGCATCCGACGGACCGTACTCCCAGTAGGCCGTGACCGCCCCGCCCACCGGAACCTCGCGTCGCACGACGGGAGTCTCCGCCAAGAGGTCGGCATACGGCTGGGGGGCGCTCACTCTGCGAGTCTACGGATGGCTCGGGCCACGACCGCGCGGCGCCCCGCGTTGCGGTACCCGGCATCGCGGTGAGCCTGGCGGTCGATGTCGGTGCGGGGCCATAGCGTGTTGGCATGTCGCAGGTCCTTCCCGAGCCGCTCTTCGGCGACGATTTCTTCGCCCCCGCTGCGCCGCGCTGGTCGACCACGTTGGGTGTGTTCGACCTCGAGACGACGGGCGTAGACGTTACGACCGATCGCATCGTGACAGCCCACGTCGGGGTTCTTGACGCCAGTGGCACCGTGACGAGACAGCGGTCGTGGATGGCCGACCCGGGCATCGACATTCCCGAGGGCGCGACCGCCGTGCACGGCATCACGACCGCGTTCGCCCGGGCGAACGGGCTTCCCGCAGCGCAGGTCGTGGCCGAAATCGTGACCGAGTTACGGGCGATCTTCGACGCTGGCATCCCCGTCGTGGCCTACAACGCGCCTTACGATTTTTCGCTGCTGAAGTACGAGGCCCTGCGGCATGGCATCGAGCCGATCCTCGCGCCCTCACCCGTGATCGATCCGCTCGTCGTCGACAAGACGTTCGACCGGTACCGACGGGGAAAGCGCACGCTCGACGCGGTCGCGGCCCACTACGACGTGCTGCTCGAGGCGGCACACACGGCGGCGGACGACGCGATCGCGGCGGGCCGCGTGGCGCAAGCCATCGCCGCCCGCTACGCCGACCGACTGCCCCTGAGCGAGCACGAACTGCACACGCGCCAGATCTCGTGGGCACGGGCGCAGGCCGAGAGCCTGACCGAGTACTTCATCAAGGTCGGTCGCCTCGAGCCGAGCGAGACGCTCGACGGCGCCTGGCCCATCCGCTGAGGCTCTGATCTCGCCCTGACCCGCGGGCAACGCGAAAGGCCCCGCCGAAGCGAGGCCTTTCGGAACGTCGTTGCGACGTCGAAGTTACTTGCCGAAGCCCTTGAAGCGCTGGTTGAACTTCTCGACGCGGCCGGCCGAGTCCATGATGCGCTGCTTGCCCGTGTAGAACGGGTGCGAGGCCGACGAGATCTCGACGTCGATGACCGGGTACTCGACACCGTCGAGCTCGATCTTCTTGTCGCTCGACACGGTCGAGCGGGTCAGGAAGGTCTCGCCCGAGGCGAGGTCGCGGAAGACGACGGCCTGGTAGTCGGGGTGAATTGCAGTCTTCATGGGGTGTTCCTTGCGGCGATGTGCGGAAGAAGAAGTCTCTGGTGCGCCGATCCAGCGTTGGCACCAAGGACCGATCTTATCAGACGAGACCTGTGACGGTTGCCTCAGCCCGCGGCGCGGGCCGTGTAGCGGCCCTCGTCGAAGCGCAGGTTGATGGGCAGACCGAACGTCTCGGTCAGATTTTCGGCGGTGAGTGCTTCCTCGAGCGGTCCCGACGCTACAGCCGAGCCATCCCTCATCAACAGCACGTGGGTGAAACCGACCGGGATCTCTTCGACGTGGTGCGTGACCATGACCATCGCGGGCGTCGTCGGCGCCTGGGCGTAGCCGCCGAGGAGCGTCAGAAGCTCCTCTCGGGCGCCGAGGTCGAGGCTCGCGGTAGGTTCATCCAGCAGCAGCAGCTCGGGGTCGGTCATGACGGCACGCGCGATCTGGACGCGCTTCTGCTCCCCGTCCGAGAGCGTCCCGAAGGTGCGATCCGCGAGGTGGTCGAGGTTCCATTCCGCGAGGACGCGCAGCGCGCGGCGCTCGTCGATGTCTTCGTAGTCCTCGCGCCACCGGCCGAGAACGGCGAAAGCCGCGGTCATGACGGCATCGATCACGCGCTCATCCGCGGGCATCCGGCGAGCCATGGCCGACGAGGCGAAGCCGATACGCGGGCGAAGCTCGAAGACATCCGTTCGCCCGAGGCGCTCCCCCAGCACGTGGACCTCGCCACTCGTGGGATACATCACCGTGTCGGCGAGCTGGAGCAGAGTCGTCTTGCCCGCACCGTTGGGACCGAGGATCACCCAACGCTGGTCGTCGTCGACGCTCCAGTCCAAATGATCGACAATGTCGCGACCGTCTCGGCGTACGACCACATCATGGAACTGCAGGACCCCGGCCATTGCCCCAGCCTATCGGGCCATCCGCCCGCTACCGGGCAGCAACGACCTACCCGCCGACAACGCGGGTATAGAGGTCGTGGGTCTCGGCCGCGATCCGCTCCCAGCTGAAGGATGCGGCGGCTCGTTCGCGACCCGCGCGCCCATACTCCGCGGCTCGGGCCGGATCGCTGACGACCTCCGTCAGCACATCCGCGAGATCGCGCACGTACCGTTCGGGGTCAACGGGTGTACCCGAACCATCCTGCAGTTGTTCGATCGGGACGAGTCGACCCGTGACGCCGTCGTCGACGACCTCGGGGATGCCGCCCGTCGCCGTTCCTACCACGGCCGCACCGCAGGCCATGGCTTCCAGGTTCACGATCCCGAGGGGTTCGTACACGGACGGGCATACAAATGTCGTCGCGGCGCTCAACAGCGCCCGCAATTCGCGTCGCGGCAGCACGCGGTCGATCCAGACCACGCCGCCGCGTTCTTGCTGCAGACCCCGGACGAGCGATTCGACCTCGGCGAGAATTTCCGGAGTGTCGGGCGCACCGGCGCACAGCACCAGCTGAACGTCGGGCGGCAGCAGGGCGGCAGCGCGGAGCAGGTACGGCAACCCCTTCTGCCGGGTAATGCGCCCGACGAAGACGACCGACGGGCGGTCGGGGTCAAGGCCCAGACTGCGCGCGAGATCGGGATCATCGAGCGGCGCCCACTCGTCCACGTCGATGCCGTTGTAGATGACGTGCACCTTTTCGGGATCGAGCGACGGGTAGCTGCGCAGGATGTCCGCACGCATACCGCCGCTCACAGCGATCACCGCGGCGGCGGACTCGTACGCCGTCTTCTCGATCCAGCTGGAGACGGCATACCCGCCGCCGAGCTGCTCCGCCTTCCAGGGGCGCAGCGGCTCCAGGCTGTGCGCCGAGACGATGTGCGGGATGCCGTGCAACAGCGACGCCGTGTGGCCCGCGAAATTGGCGTACCAGGTGTGGGAGTGCACGACATCCGCGCCCGCGACATCCCCGACGATCTCGAGATCCACGCCCATCGTCTGCACGGCGGGGTTCGCCGAGGCGAGTTCACCCGGAACGGCATATGACGTCGTACCCGCTTCGTCACGCGGAGCACCGAAGGCTCGAACGCGCACGTCCATGCGGGTTCGGAGCGCGCGCACGAGCTCCGTGACATGAACGCCGGCACCCCCGTATACCTCAGGCGGATACTCCTTGGTGACGATGTCGACGCGCATGCTTGCAACGCTAGTCGCCGCAGGAAGTGGGGCATAGTCTGTCGGCATGGCTACACCGCCGAAGGTATTCGGAATCATCCTCGCCGGCGGCGAGGGTAAGCGCTTGATGCCACTGACGGCAGATCGAGCCAAGCCCGCGGTGCCCTTCGGGGGGCAGTATCGCTTGATCGACTTCGCGATCTCGAACCTCATAAATTCGGGGTTGCGACAGCTCGTGGTGCTGACCCAGTACAAGTCGCACAGCCTCGACCGGCATATCTCGCAAACGTGGCGGATGTCGACGATGCTCGACTCGTATGTGACCTCGGTGCCGGCGCAGCAGCGCCTCGGCAAGCGATGGTTCTCGGGTTCGGCCGACGCCATCCTGCAGAGCCTCAACCTGATCAACGACGAAAAGCCCGACATCGTCTTCGTGATCGGCGCCGACCACGTCTACCGGATGGACTTCCGGCAAATGCTCGACGCACACATCGAATCCGGTGCCCGGGCGACCGTCGCCGGTATCCGTCAGCCGATCTCGCTCGCCAACCAGTTCGGCGTCATCGACGTCGACAAGGCCGACCCGACCCGCATCCGGGACTTCCTCGAGAAGCCCCAGAACCCGGAGGGCCTCGCGGATGCGCCCCACGAGGTACTCGCCTCGATGGGCAATTACATCTTCGACGCGGACGCTCTCATCGAGGCCGTCGAGGCGGATGGCGAACTGACCACGTCGAACCACGACATGGGTGGCGACATCGTGCCGTACTTCGTCGGACGCGGCGAGGCGGGCGTCTACGACATGAAGCGCAACGACGTACCCGGGTCGACCGATCGCGACCGCGCGTACTGGCGCGATGTGGGCACGATCGATTCGTTCTTCGACGCGCACATGGACCTGATCTCAACGCTCCCGATCTTCAACCTGTACAACACGGATTGGCCCATCCACTCGCAGACGGTGAACTCCCCGCCGGCGAAGTTCGTGCGCGACTCGGTCGGGCGCATCGGCAACGCGATCGACTCGATCGTTTCGCTCGGATCCGTGCTCTCGGGTACCCATCTGGAGCGCAGCGTCGTCGGCCCGTGGGCGCTCGCAGGGGGCGGCTCGACGATCACCGATTCTGTGCTCTTCGACTACGTCCGGGTCGGTTCGGGCGCTCGCATCCATCGCGCGATCCTCGACAAGAACGTCGAACTCGCGCCGGGAGCCACCGTCGGGGTCGATCGCGAGCGTGACCTCGCCCGCGGATTCACGGTGACGGATTCCGGGATCACGGTCGTCGGCAAGAACGTGCGCGTCGACGCCTGACCCGGCGCGGCACGGCGGTACCGGTGCGCCGCGCTAGCCTCGTGGGGTGAGTTCAGACGCCACCCGCCTGCTCGTCGTCCTGGACGCCGATTCCACGCTGATCCGCAACGAGGTCATCGAGTTGCTCGCCGACGAGGCGGGACGCGGACCCGAGGTCGCCGCTGCGACGGAGGCCGCGATGCGCGGCGAGGTCGACTTCGCCGAGAGTCTGCGCACGCGTGTTGCCGCCCTGGCCGGGGTTCCGGTCTCGGCCTTCGGTCGCGTGATCGCCCGCATCGAACCGACTCCTGGCGTTCGTGAGCTGATCGCCGCCGTCCACGAGCGCGGCGGCCTGGTCGGGGTCGTATCCGGAGGGTTCCACGAGATCCTCGACACGGTCGCGCCGGCGCTCGGCGTGGACATGTGGCAGGCGAACCGTCTGGTGCAGGCGGACGGGGTACTCGCGGGCACCGTGGACGGTGCCATCGTCGACAGTGCGGCGAAGGCCGACAGACTGCGCGCATGGGCGACGCAGCACGGCGTGCCACGCGGACGCACGATCGCGATCGGTGATGGCGCGAACGACCTGACGATGCTCGCCGTCGCCGGGCTGGGACTCGCGTTCAACGCCAAGCCGGCCGTCCGTGCCGCCGCACCGCTTGTGGTCGGTCGCGTGGACCTTCGCGAGGTCATCCCCCTGCTCCCCCGCTAGGGGCCCGCCCTCGCGCGATGTCGGTGACGCGGCGTAGCTTCTCGGCATGGACATCATCCTCGTACCGGGTCTCTGGCTCGATGCCTCCTCATGGAACGACGTTGTTCCGACCCTGACCGACGCCGGTCATCGCACCCATCCGCTGACGCTCCCGGGAACCGGTGCCCCTGCTGCCGAATCTGCAGACATCGGCATCGCCGACTGGGTCGCGGCGGTCGTCGCTCAGATCGACGCATTGCCCGGTGACGTCGTGGTGGTCGGTCACAGCGGGGGCGGCAACGTCGCCTACGGAGCCCTCGACGCCCGCCCGGATCGCGTCGCGCATCTCGTCCTCGTAGACACCGTGCCGCCCCCCGACGGCTCGATCATCTCGGAGTTCGAGGTGGTAGACGGCGTCATCCCGTTCCCCGGCTGGGACAGCTTCGACGAACCGGATGTCGCGGATATCGACGAGCCCACACGCCAGGCCTGGGCGGCTCGTGCCCTGCCGGTGCCGGCGGGCGTGCCGATGGATCCGATTCACCTCCACGATCTTCGCCGCCGGACACGCCCCGTGACCGTGCTGAGCGGGCCGTACGACGAGGTGGCGCTGCGCGCGATGCTCGAGCAGTGGCCGGCATGGGGAAGTGAGTTCACCGAGCTCGACGATGTGCGCGTCGTGCATCTGGGCGGCGGGCACTGGCCCCAGTTCACGCAGCCGACCGCGGTAGGGAATGCCATCCTCGGCGCCATCGGGCGCTGAGGGTTATGCCCCAACTGAGGTCAGTGGCCCATTCCCAGACCGCCGTCGACGGGAATGACCGCCCCGGAGATGTAGGCGGCGTCGTCCGATGCGAGCCACGTGACGACACCGGCGACCTCGTCGGGGGTCGCAAACCGACCGGCCGGGATGCTGCGCTTGTACTCGGCCTGCGTCTCGTCGGGCAGGGCCGCGGTCATGTCGGTCTCGATGAAGCCCGGGGCGACGACGTTCGCCGTGATGCCGCGACCACCGAGTTCGCGCGTGAGCGAGCGCGCGAAACCGACGAGACCGCTCTTCGACGAGGCGTAGTTGACCTGCCCGGCAGATCCATAGAGTCCGACGACGCTCGAGATCAGGATGACCCGACCCCATCGCGCGCGCAGCATGCCCTTCGATGCCCGCTTGACGACACGGAACGCGCCGCCGAGATTCGTGGAAACCACAGAGTCGAAGTCGTCCTCCGACATCCGCATGAGCAGCGTGTCTTTCGTGATGCCCGCATTCGCCACGACAACCTCTACAGGCCCGAGCTGCGCCTCGACCTCGGTGAACGCGGCATCCAGCGAGGCGGAATCGGTAACGTCGGCGCGGACCGTCAGCGTCCCCTCCGGCCCCTCGCCCGACCGGGCCGTCACGGCCACGCGGTGCCCTTCGGCAACGAAGCGCTCCGCGATCGCGCGACCGATGCCGCGGTTTCCGCCGGTGACGAGGACGACGCGTTCGGTGGTCATGGCACTCCTGTGGGTCGGGATGAGACCGCTCCACCCTACCCAGGCACCGCCTCTCCTGACACACCGTCCCTGCCCACACCGTCCCTACAGATACACCGCCCCTACAGATACACCGCCGCGTTGACATCCGGGCGCGGGCGCTGCGAGTCTGAGGTGTACCGACGAGAGGCTTTCCATGACTTCCACCCCGCCCTCAGGCGATCCCGGCAACTATCCCCCCGCACCGCCCGTGTCGCAGGGATACCCCGCCGCTCCCCCGACCAACGGATACCCCGCGGCGCCGGGCTACGGCGCGTACGCTCCCGCCGCGAAGACGAACACCCTCGCGATCGTGTCCCTCATCAGCGCCATCGTCGGGTTTGTGCTGATCCCCTTCGTGCCGTCGATCGTTGCCGTCATCACGGGTCACATGTCCCTCGGTCAGATCAAGCGCACAGGCGAGCAGGGGCGCGGCCTCGGGCTGGCGGGCACCATCATCGGGTGGGTCGGCGTCGGGCTGTGGGTGCTCGCGCTGATCGCCCTCCTGGCATTCCTCCCGTTCTTCATCACCATGGTCGAGAACTCGCCCTCGTCCTACTCCTGATCGGGACTCGTTCACGAGCCCGGTGTCGTCCCAGCGGCGTACGCTGGTCAGTACCGTGAAAACACCCGCCGAATCACTGTCATCGACCTCTCTGCCGCGCGCTCCGCGCGACGAGGCCGCGGCACGCATGCGGCGGTACATGTGGACAATGGTGATCCGCGTCTCGTGCTTCGTTTTGATGGCTGTTGTCACGCCCTATGGCTGGTACACCTGGGTGTTCGCGGCGGGCGCGATCTTCCTCCCGTACATCGCCGTGATCGTCGCGAACGTCGGGTATGACTCGAGCGCGCGGGCTGAGCCCGTCCAGCGGATGCTTCCCGCGCCGGTTGCCCCCGCATCCTCTGCGGATGCGCCCCGGTCCGAAACGACGCCGGGTGTGATCCTTCTCACCGAGACACCGCGGTCCGAGGACACGCGCTGATGTCGATGCTCGGCGGCGGGCAGGAGCCCGGCGGAACACCCTGCTCTCGCGCGGGCTGTCGAACGGATGCATCGTGGCAGGTCATCTGGCGGAACCCCCGGATCCACACGGCCGACCGGCGAAAGGTCTGGCTCGCGTGCGACGAACACGCCGAGTACCTCCGCGACTACCTGGCCGCGCGTGACTTTCCCGTCGAGCTTGCCCTGTTCACTCCGCAGTCGGACGCGTCGCAAACAGACGCGTCGCAGGATTCACCTCGCCCTGTGGCTGCCGAGGGCGGCTGATGGCCCAGAAACGCAGCATGCAGAATCTGCCGACGGCGGGCCGCTGGGCGATCTACGTCTCGCTCGCCGTCGTGTTCGCGATCGCGTGCGCCTTCTTGTCGAACTGGCAGTTCACGCGTAACCAGGAGCGTTCGGCGGACCTCGCGCTGATCGAGGCCAACTACGACGCGGAGCCGGTGCCCGTGTCATCCATTCTTTCGGGTACCTCCGGCTTCGATCCCGAGACCGAGTGGTTGCCGGTCTTGCTGGAGGGGCGGTACCTCCCCGACGAACAGCTGCTCGCTCGGAACCGGCCTCACGGCGGCACGAGCGCCTTCGAAGTGCTGACGCCGTTCCAGCTCGATGACGGACGCATCATCATCGTGAACAGGGGCTGGGTTCCGCCCGCATCCGATAGCTCGGACCCGGCCACCGTGCCCGCTCCGCCGTCCGGCGAGGTCACCGTCACTGCTCGGTTGCGCCCGAGCGAGGCGGCGCCCGCCTCCGGGCGTGGCGCTCCCGAGGGCCAGGTGCCGGTCATCGACCTGACCGCTGTCGCCGAGCTCACCGGCACCGAAACCGTCACGGCCGCGTACGGCCTCATGGTTTCCGAAGATCCCGAACCCGCCGAGCGTCCGACGGCGCTCACCTCGCCGACGGAAGATCCCGGACCTTACCTGTCGTACGCGATCCAGTGGATCCTGTTCGCCATCATGGGCTTCATCTTCATCGGATACGTCATCAAGACAGAGATCGCTCAGCGGCGCGAAGACCGCGCAGAGGCCGGTGAGGACGATCCGGAACGGGATGCCTCCGCCCCTCGCGCGCCGCGGCCTCCTCGTGTTCCCGCGCGGCGACGCGACGCGGACACCGACGCCGAGGATGCCATCCTCGACGCGGCCACCCGCTGACTGGCCGCGAGGTAATTGCTCAGGCGAGCGAGACGAGGTCCGCGTACTCGCGGTTCCAGATGTCTTCCACGCCGTCCGGCAGGATCAGCACCCGCTCGGGGTTCAGCGCCTCGACCGCTCCCTCATCATGCGACACGAGCACGACCGCACCCTCGTAGTGCGAGAGGGCGCCGAGGATCTCTTCACGCGACGCCGGGTCGAGGTTGTTCGTGGGCTCGTCGAGCAACAGCATGTTCGCGGACGACACGACGAGGGTCGCGAGCGACAGACGCGTCTTCTCCCCACCCGACAAGACCCCGGCGGGCTTCAGCACATCGTCACCCGTGAAAAGGAACGATCCGAGCACCTTCCGCGCTTCGGTCGCCGTGATGTCGGGTGCGGCGGACATCATGTTCTCCAGCACCGACCGGTTCACGTCGAGGTTCTCGTGCTCCTGGGCGTAATAGCCGACCTTCAGACCATGACCGGGCTCGAGCTGTCCGGTATCGGGCTTGTCGACACCCGCAAGGATGCGGAGCAGAGTCGTCTTTCCCGCGCCGTTGAAGCCGAGGATGACGACCTTGGACCCGCGGTCTATGGCAAGATCGACATCCGTGAAGATCTCGAGCGATCCATAGGACTTCGACAAACCAGTGGCCATCAAAGGCGTCTTGCCGCACGGGGCGGGCTTGGGGAACCGCAGCTTGGCGACCCGCTCGACCTGGCGGACCTCGTCAAGGCCCGACAACATCTTCTCGGCGCGCGCGACCATCTGGTGCGCAGCGGCGGCCTTTGATGCCTTCGCACCGAAGCGCGCGGCCTGCATCTGCAGTTGCGTCGCCTTCTTCTCGACACCGGCGCGCTCCTTCTTGCGGCGCTCCTCGTCTGCCACCCGTTGACGCAGGTAGTTTTTCCAGTTCATGTTGTAGATGTCGATGACCTGGCGATTGGCGTCCAGGTAGAACACGCGGTTCACCGTTTCGCCCACGAGCTCGACATCGTGGCTGATCACGATCAGCCCGCCCTTGTAGTTCTTCAGAAACTCGCGCAGCCACACAACGCTGTCGGCGTCGAGGTGGTTGGTCGGCTCGTCGAGGATCATCGAGTCGGCATCCGAGAACAGGATGCGAGCCAATTCGATGCGGCGACGCTGTCCACCCGAGAGTGTGCTGAGCGGTTGGTCGAGCAGCCTGTCGGGGAGCGACAGGTTGTGCGAGATCGTCGCCGCCTCGGCCTCGGCCGTATACCCGCCGAGAGCTTCGAAGCGCTCCGTCAGGGCGCTGTAGCGGTTCATCGCCTTCGCCGCGACGGCCGAATCGTCGTCGCCCATCGCGAGGGCGGCTTCGTGCATGTCGATGGCCAAGGTACCGAGTCCGCGTGCGTCGAGGATGCGTGTGCGCGCGAGCATCGTCGGGTCACCCGTGCGGGGATCCTGCGGGAGGTAGCCGAGCTCACCGGTGCGTTCGACCCGCCCGTCCGCGGCGGGCAGATCCCCCGCCAGGACTTTTGTGAGGGTCGTCTTTCCGGCACCGTTGCGGCCCACGAGCCCGATCTTGTCGCCGGGAGAGACGCGGAAAGAGACGCCCGACATGAGGATGCGGGCGCCCACGCGGATCTCGAGATCGTGCACGGCGAGCACAGCGGATGTCCGTTCCGTCGGTGGGGTGGGTACAAAAGAGGCAGAGGTGCCAAACCCCTAGTATAAGTCGGGAGCGCGCACCCCATCGCGATAGAGCGTCCGCTGCTCCGCTGCCTGCTGTCCCGACGCCTAGGAGTCTTCATGACCGCCCTCGCCCCCGCCGCCGGCTCACGCCGAGTCCTCGCCGACATCATCGCGCGACCCTCCACTCGCGCCCGGGCTTTCGCCATGGATGCGACGCTCGTGCTTGCCGGTGTCGCCGTCGTCGCACTCCTCGCGAAGGTTTCGTTCTACATCGGCCCCGTGCCCATCACGGGCCAGACGCTCGGCGTCATCCTCGTCGGCGCGGCGCTCGGCGCCCGCCGCGGTGCCGCGAGCCTCACGTCATACATGCTGCTCGGCCTGGCCGGCCTTCCGATCTTCGCCGGACCTGTCGCCGGACCCGCGTATGTCCTCTCCCCGTCCTTCGGGTTCATCGTGGGCTTCATCCCCGCGGCGTTCGTCGCGGGATGGTTCGCGCAGCGCGCCTGGGACCGCCGCCCGGTTCTGGCCTTCGTCGGGTTCGTCGCCGCGAGCATCATCCCGTTCCTCGTGGGTGTGCCCTACATGGCGCTGATCCTCGCCAACGTCGTCGGGTCGGATGTGTCTTTCGCCTCGATCATGGGCGCGGGCGTGCTGCCCTTCATCGTTCCCGGTCTGATCAAGGCCGCCTTCGCCGCCCTGCTGGTCCCCGCGGCATGGCTTCTCGTGCGCTCGCTCGATCGTCGCGCGCGCGACTGACCCACCTGCTGCGGATCCGTACCCGCGAACGACGCGACTGAGAGTGCGCGCATGAGCGATGTCGCCTGGGCCGAGGGCCGCTGGACAACCGAACCCGAAGACGTGCGAGTCACGGATGCCGGAATCTCCGTGACCGCGAAAGAGGGCAGCGACGCCTGGCGTGAGACCTCTTACGGTTTCATCCACGACACCGAACACGCACTGCTCCGACCGATCGAGGACGGGCAGGCCATCGAGGTGGCCTTTCGCATCGATCTGCCCGAGCAGTTCGATCAGGCCGGGGTGTTCCTCAAGGCCGACGATCAGAACTGGATCAAGGCGGGGATCGAACACAGCGACGGCGAAGAGAGTCTCGGAGCCGTGGTCACCCGCGGGCAGTCGGACTGGTCGCTCGCGCCCGTTCCCGAATGGGCTGGGCGCGTTGCGACGGTGCGCGCCAGTTGGTCCGCCGGCGCCGTGACGATTCGAGCTCGCGTCGACGATGAGCCGTGGAGGCTCGTACGCGTCGCCCCTCTGTCCGCGGGCGCGGGCCTCGAGGCGGGACCATTCTGTTGCGCTCCCTCCCGCCCAGGACTCACCGTCGAGTTCTTGAGCTGGCGCGTGACTGACGCGGACGCAGACCTTCATCCGAGCGATGCCGGGTCGGACGACGCGACATAGTCCCGAGCACCCCGGTCACTGACCCTGTCGAAGTGACCCTGTGTCCGCGATGAGCGCGGCCGCGGTCCCGCGGTCCTGACCCATACGCAGGCCGGGCACCAGAGCGAAAATGGCGATGCCGGCCGCCAGCACGAAAACCGCGGGAAACTCCCACCCCGTGCCCGACAGGCCCGTGAATACGAGTCCCATCACGGCGATCGTCACGGCGGCGCCCGTGGAATCCGAGATCGACAACGCCGAAGAGTTGAATCCCTGGTTCCGCGGCGTCGAATAGGCCAGCGTCAGGACGGTCAACCGTGAATAGATCAAGCCGACGCCCGCGCCCGAGAACGTCCACCCGGCGATCAGGATCGCGGGATGCGCGATCGTCACGGCGCAGACCGCGGCCGTCAGCGTTGCGATCGCCAGCAGGGTGCAGCCGATGATCACGATCCGCCGATTGCCGATCCGATCGCCGTAACGACCCTGGATATCCGCGCTGACCGCCCACGCGAGTGCAGCGGTCGTGAGCCCGAGACCCGCCCACGTCGGCGAGAACCCGTACCGGTCGATCATCAAGTACGGGACATAGACCTCCGCCCCGAACAGCGCGCCCGCGATCAAACCACGAAGCAGGATCACGCTCGGCAGACCGCGACCCACGCGAAGCGTCCGGGCGGGAAGAAGCGGTCGCGCCGCAAACCCGATCAGCACGACAGCCGCGACCGCGACAACGGGGGCGGCGACGCCGAATCCCCCGGACATCCCGAGCAGAAGAACCGCCGCGGCAACCAGCACCGCGAGCCCCAGGCGCCCCCAGAACCCGCTCCCGGCGGGCTGCGACGTCCGCATGTCCAAGCCGTTCAGCCGCACAGCCACCGCGGTGAACGCCGCAACCGTCAGCACGGCCACTCCGAAGAAGACCCACCGCCAGTGCAGGTACTCCGTCACGGCGCCCGCGGCGAGTGGTCCGATCAGAGACGGCACGACCCACGCCGCCGCGAACGCCGCAAAGACCCGGCCGTGGATGGCGGCCGGATAGATTCGCGCGACGACGACGTAGAGCGCCACCGTCTGGCCGCCGGTACCGAGGCCCTGCAGCAGCCGGCCCACGACGAGCGTCTCCATGTTCGGCGCGATCCCCGCCACGATCAGCCCCAGCAGGAACAGCGCGATGGACGCATACAGGGCGACCTTCGGCCCGGATCGATCCGACCAGGCTCCCGTCACCACCATCCCGATGACACCCGTCGCGAGGGTTCCCGCGAACGCCAGCGCGTAGAGGGACTCACCGTTCAGCTCGTCGCTGATGATCGGCATGACGGTCGTCATCGCCAGGGACTGGGTCGCCGCCAGGAAGATGAGCGCGACAGCGCCGAGGGTGACCCAGATGAGACGGGGATCCCAGACGGACGTGGGCTCGCTGGCGTGGGGCGACGCGTTGACGGTGCCGCTCACTTCTCGATCAGAGCCCCGATCCTCTGAACGGCTTCCGTGAGCACCTCGGGTGAGCAGCCGATGTTGAGGCGCACGTGTCCCCTGCCCTCGACCCCGAAGGCCGGTCCGTAGTGCAACGCAACCTTCCCGTCGCGCAGGATTTTGACGCCGGGGTTGTCGCCCCATCCGACATCCGACAGATCGACCCACGCCAGGTACCCCGCATCGGGCGCGACGTAGCGGGCACCCGGCACGTGCTCCGTCAACAACTCCCTCAACAACCGTCGGTTGCGATCGACCGCGGCGAGCATGCTATCCAGCCACTCATCACTTTCGGGCGAGAACGCGGCGACTCCCGCGAGAGACCCGAACAGACCCGTCCGCCACTCGACCTCGGCCGGCAGATTCCGCACGACCTCGAAGCGCTCCGGATCGGTCGCGATCATGAGCGCGCACTTCAGCCCGGCGAGATTGAACGCTTTGCTGGCGCTCGTGACGATGTATCCGACGCGAGCGGCGGCGTCGGATGCGTCCAGAAACGGCGTGAACGTCACCTCCGGTTGCGCGAGCGGAGCGTGAATCTCGTCGCTCACCACCACGGCACCGAACTCCTCGGCGATCTCGGCGAGACGGGCGAGGGTCGCTCGGGAGTGAACCGTCCCGGTCGGGTTGTGCGGGTTGCAGAGCAGAACCGCACGTGCACCGTCGCGCAGCGCCGTTTCGATGCCGGCAAGGTCCAGCTCGAATCCGCCGTCTCGTCGCAGCAACGGAACACGCTCGACGACGCCACCCGCCTCGGGAATCGCCTCATAGAACGGCGGGTATACCGGCGGCGTCACGACCACGCGGTCGCCGGGAGCGATCGAGCGCCTCAGAATCTCGACCACGCCCATGATCACGTCACCGGTCGAACGGATAGCGCCGGCTGCGACATCCCATCCGAACCGTCGCGCGGCGAATGCCGCGTACGACTCGCGAATACCCGAAGCAGGCGAGGTATAGCCGGTGTCACCAAGCGCTACAGCACGTGAAAGCGCGGCCGTGATCGCGGGCGCAAGCGGAAAGTCCGTCTCGGCGACGAACATCGGCAGAACATCGGCAGGGTACCGACGCCACTTGACGCTCGACCGCTCGCGCAGCATGTAGAGGGGCAGCGCTTCCAGGGGGACGACAGTCACCCTGCGAGCTTATCGACGCCGCGAGAACGGAACGTCGATCGCCGATCAGATCGAGAAGCCGAGTGCCCGCATCATGTCGCGGCCGTCGTCGGTGATCTTCTCGGGACCCCACGGCGGCATCCACACCCAGTTGATGCGGAACCGCTCGACGACATCGTCCAGTGCCTGCGCCGTCTGCTCTTCGAGCACATCGGTCAGCGGGCACCCGGCGCTCGTCAGCGTCATGTGGATCACCAGGGCGTCGTTCTCGTCGTCCCAGCCGAGGTCGTAGATCAGTCCGAGGTCGACGACATTGATCCCCAGTTCGGGATCCATGACGTCTTTGAGCGCCTCGGAAACCTCGTCGTACTTCTCAGGAGCGAGGGTCGCGGTCATGGATATATCCTAAGCGCCCGCGGGCGCGGCGGACTCGGGTGCGGCGTCGAGGAAGCGGTCGTAGCCCTCGTTCTCGAGTCGGTCGGCCAGCTCGGGTCCGCCCTCCTCCACGATCCGGCCTGCGACCATCACGTGCACGAAGTCCGGCGCGATGTAACGCAGAATGCGGGTGTAGTGCGTGATGAGCAGCACACCCAGGTCGGTCTCGGCCTTGGCGCGGTTGACGCCCTCGGAGACGATCTTGAGCGCGTCGACGTCGAGGCCCGAGTCGGTCTCGTCCAGCACGGCGATGCGGGGCTTGAGGAGTTCGAGCTGCAGAATCTCGTGGCGCTTCTTCTCGCCACCCGAGAAGCCCTCGTTCACGTTGCGCTCGGCGAACTTGGGGTCCATGCGCAGATTCTTCATCGAGGAACGGATGTCCTTGAGCCAGGTGCGGATCGCGGGCGCTTCGCCGTCGATCGCGGTCTTCGCCGTCCGGAGGAAGTTGGTGACCGTGACGCCCGGGATCTCGACCGGGTACTGCATCGCCAGGAACAGCCCCGCGCGGGCACGCTCGTCGACGCTCATCGCGAGGACGTCCTCGCCGTCGAGCGTGATCGAGCCGGACGTGACGGTGTACTTCGGGTGACCGGCGATCGTGTAGGCCAGGGTCGACTTTCCGGAGCCGTTGGGGCCCATGATCGCGTGGGTCTCGCCGGTGCGGATCGTGAGGGTGACGCCATTCAGGATGGGCGTGACGCCGGCATCCGTTTCGACGGTGACGTGCAGGTCGCGAACTTCAAGGACAGACATGTATGTGGGTTCCTAACGAACTCGGCCGGTCAGACGGCCACGGTGGAAGCGGGATCGATGAGTACGTCGTCGCCGTCGATCTGGACGACGAAGACGGGGACCGGCTCGTAAGCCGGGAGGTTCAGGGGGCGACCCGTGCGGAGCGAGAATGCCGAGCCATGCGCCCAACATTCGAGCGTCTCGCCCTCCACGAAGCCGTCCGAGAGCGAGATATCGCCGTGGGTGCACACGTCCCCGATCGCGTGAACGTCACCGTTGCCGTCGAGGACGACGGCGATGGCAACACCATCGAGTTCCACGCGCTTGGCCGTGTCCTGCTCGAGCTCGCTCAGGCCACAGGCACGCTGCAGGGTCACGCGAGGCCCTCGGCGAGCTCCGCCTCGATCGCAGCGGTGAGCTCTGCCTCGAGGTCCGGCACACGAAGTTTCTGGACGATCTCGGCGAGGAATCCGATGACGACCAGGCGCCGTGCCTCGTCTTCGCTGATGCCCCGCGCCTGGAGGTAGAAGAGCTGCTCGTCGTCGAACCGTCCGGTCGCGCTCGCGTGCCCAGCGCCCTGGATGTCGCCGGTCTCGATCTCGAGGTTGGGGATCGAGTCGGCACGCGCACCCTCGGTGAGCACCAGGTTGCGGTTGGCCTCGTAAGAATCGGTGCCCGTGGCATCCGGTCCGATCAGTACATCGCCGATCCAGACGGAACGCGCGCCGACTCCCTGGAGCGCGCCCTTGTAGAGCACGTCCGCTCGCGTCTGGGGACCGCGGTGGTGGACGTAGACCTGGCTCTCGAGATGCTGGCCGGCGTCGGCAAAGGACAGGCCGTAGACCTCGCCCTCGGAACCGGCGCCCGCGAGATCGACCGACGGGTTGACCCGCACGACGCCGCCGCCGAAGCTGACGACCGAGTGACGCAGGCTCCCGTCGCGCTCGACGCGCGCCTGGTGCGCCGCGGCGTGCACGGCATCGTCGTCCCAACGGTGCACGGAGACGACGTTCAGGCGGGCACCCGGACGAACGATGATCTCGACGTTCTGAGCGAACGCAGCGGATCCCTCGTGGCGCAGGATGACTGTGGCGCTGGAGTTCTCGCGCGCTTCGATCACGACATGGGCGTGGGCGCGGAGGGATGCGGCCGCGCCGATGAACTCCACAACGACGGGCTCGTCGAGCTCCTCGTTCGCAGGAACCGCGAGGTAGAGCGCCTCGGCCGATCGTGACCACGCGATGGCGCTCGGAAGGTCCTCGGGTTCGAAAACCTCACCACGGGGCGCCTGTCCCACGGTCAGGCCTGCCGCCGCGAGAGGGCCCGTCACCGAGATGCCAACGGCACCCGCGTCGCCCGCGACATCGTCGAAGAGCGGGGCGAGGCGCCCGACGGGCGTCTGCTTCCAGTTGACCTCGCGGCCGGTGGGCCGAGCGAAGTCCGCGGGGGCGAACGAACGGGGACGCGCGGAGCGCGTCTGAACGGGGATGGTGCGCGCAGTCGTCTGCCCCCATCCTCCGTCGGTGTGGGGCACGTTTCCGGGCACCTGGCGGGGGGTGGTCGTTGTCGTCGTCACTCGCCGACTCGTCCTTTCATCGTCGGTCGAAGAATCATCCGACGCTTCCTTCCATGCCCATCTCGATCAGCTTGTTCAGCTCGAGGGCATACTCCATGGGCAGTTCGCGGGCAATCGGCTCGATGAATCCGCGCACGATCATCGCCATCGCCTCGTCCTCGGCCATGCCGCGCGACTGCAGGTAGAACAGCTGCTCTTCGCTGACCTTCGAGACGGTCGCCTCGTGTCCGAGTTGGACGTCGTCCACGCGGATGTCGATGGCCGGGTAGGTGTCGCTCCGCGAGATCGTGTCGATCAGGAGGGCGTCGCAGCGGACCGTGTTGGCGGAGTGATGCGCATTCGCGTCCACCCGAACCTCACCGCGGTACCCCGCGCGTCCGCCGCCACGGGCGATCGACTTCGAGACGATCGAGGACTGCGTGTAGGGCGCCATGTGGATCATCTTGGCGCCGGCGTCCTGGTGCTGGCCCGGACCGGCGAAGGCGACCGACAGCGTCTCGCCCTTCGCGTGCTCGCCCATCAGATAGACAGCCGGGTACTTCATCGTCACCTTGGAGCCGATGTTGCCGTCGATCCACTCCATCGTCGCCCCCTCGTGCGCGACCGCACGCTTGGTGACGAGGTTGTAGACGTTGTTCGACCAGTTCTGGATCGTCGTGTAGCGAACGCGGGCGTTCTTCTTCACGATGATCTCGACGACGGCCGAGTGCAGCGAATCGCTCTTGTAGATCGGGGCGGTGCAGCCTTCGATGTAGTGGATGTAGCTGTCTTCGTCGGCGATGATCAGGGTCCGCTCGAACTGACCCATGTTCTCGGTGTTGATGCGGAAGTACGCCTGCAGCGGGATCTCGACATGCACGCCCTTGGGAACGTACACGAACGACCCGCCCGACCATACGGCGGTGTTCAGGGCTGCGAACTTGTTGTCACCCGAGGGGATGACGGTGCCGAAGTACTCCTCGAAGATCTCGGGGTGCTCGCGGAGCGCGGTGTCGGTGTCCATGAAGATGACACCCTGCTGCTCGAGGTCCTCGCGGATCTGGTGATACACGACCTCGGACTCGTACTGGGCGGCGACACCGGAGACGAGGCGCTGGCGCTCCGCCTCGGGGATCCCGAGCCGCTCGTACGTGTTCCGGATGTCTTCGGGAAGGTCTTCCCAGGACTGCGCCTGCTTCTCGGTGGACCGCACGAAGTACTTGATGTTGTCGAAGTCGATGTCGCTGAGGTCAGCGCCGAACGTCGGCATGGGTTTGCGACCGAAGAGCTCGAGCGCCTTCAGACGGCGCTGCAGCATCCATTCGGGCTCAGCCTTCAAAGCCGAGATGTCACGAACCGTCGCTTCGCTGAGGCCGCGCTTGGCGGCAGCCCCCGCAGCGTCCTTGTCGTGCCAGCCGAATTCGTAGACTCCGAGCCCCGCTAGTTCGGGGCGATCGATCAGGACATCAGACATGGTCACACTCTCCTCTTGGCCGCAACGGTTTCATCCGCCCCGGCGATCCATCCGTTCTCTGTGTGCGAGAAAGGAGTCCGCCGCTTCCGGGCCAGGCTCAGGGGCACACGGTTCGCGCGCCTAAACTGTTGACAGTGCGTCGAGTGCTTTCGCACGCGCGCCGCAACCCCTCGATTCTACAGGGTCGCCCCGTCCAGCGGGCCGACCATTGCCCGCGCCCGACCCGACGCGGGACCGCTCAGGAGGCGATCCGCTTGTCGCAGGAACCCGGACCCGCGCAGAAGTTCTGGCGGATGCTCCCGTCGAGCATCGATCGTCGCGTCATCTTCGCGGCTTGGGCCACGTTCGTCGTCCAGGTCGCGATCGTCGGTACCGGCGGACTCGTCCGGCTCACCGCTTCGGGACTCGGATGCCCGACGTGGCCACGATGCACGCCCGAATCCTTCATCAATACGCCGGAGATGGGCATTCACGGGGTCATCGAGTTCGGCAATCGCCTGCTCACGTTCGTGCTCGTCGCCGTCGCCGTCATCACGTTCCTCTTCGTCGTGCGTATGCGGCGCACTCGCCCCGATCTATTCTGGCTCGCACTGATCATCGGCCTGTATGTGCCGATCCAGGCGGTCATCGGTGGAATCACCGTGTTGACGAACCTCAACCCGTACGTCGTCGGTCTGCACTACTTCGCGTCGGTCGTGCTCGTGGCGTTCGCCACGGTGTTCGTCGTCCGGGTCTACTCCACGCCCGGACCGCGCGTACCTGCGGCGCCTCGCGGACTCGCCATCCTCGCGCATCTCACGTCGGTCGCCGTGGTGATCACCGTCGTCGTCGGGATCCTCGTGACCGGCGCGGGCCCCCACGCCGGAGATGCGGGTGCTGCGCGGAACGGGCTCAACCCCGAACTCATGCAGCACCTCCACTCGTGGCCCGCCTACGCGACACTCGCCCTGACGCTCGCTCTGCTCGTCGGTGGCTGGCGCCTTCCCCTCCGACGCTGGGTGCTGCTGCTGCTGGCCGTCGAGGCGGTGCAGATCGCCGTCGGGCTCTGGCAGGCACGCACGGGGCTCCCCATCGTGCTGGTCAACATCCACATGGTGCTCGCGGTCTTGCTCGTCGCGGCGATGACGGCAGTCGTCATGCATCTGAAGGTGCCGACGACCGCAATACGCGCGGAGCGGGACGAGTCCGCGGCACCGGCATCCGTAGCCACTTCGTAGACACGTTCGGGCGCCGGATCGGTTCCCCCCACAGCGAACCCATAGGGTTCGGATAGGCCGCGCACTAACGGGACAGGAAGAGTCTCTGCGTCGGCGGTGTACGCCGTCCCACGAACAAGGAGAACTTATGACCGCCCGTCCCCGCCTCGTCCGCAGCGTTCCCTACTGGGTCCTCGTCGTCGGCTCCGTAGCAGCCGGTGGTGTCGGCCTGTGGCTCACGCTCGACAAGCTCGGCGTGATGACAGACACGATCCTGGACGGAAGCGCCACCGGTGTCGAGGTCTATGTGGGTCAGTCGTGGGCCGTCCTCGGCTCCATCCTGATCGGCGCCGGTCTGATCGGACTGGCGTTCGCCCTCACCCTCGCGGCTGGCGCGTCCCTCGTGAAGCGTGCCGAGCCCGTCGTAGTGGTGGCCGACTCGTTCGATGACGTGGACGACATCGATGACGACCCCCAGGACGACTTCGAACCCGCCACCGCGGAAGGCGTGACCGCCGATGAGGCCGCCCTGGACGCCGATGTCGCCACAGCAGCCGACGAAGAGGTCCCGCCCGCCAAGAGCTGAGCGTTCCACGCCACCCCTCGTTGGGCGTCGGTAATTCGGCCAGCGTCGGAGCGGAGGAGCTTCCCTGCCCCGACCTCGGCCGAATCTCCGACGCCCGCGACAACCTACGCGGCGAGATGGAGCCCGGCCGCGACGGCCCGCGCGATCATGTCCTGGACTGTCGGCCAATCGTCGATGATCTGTTCGTAGGACAGACGAATGACGTGGTACCCCGCAGCCATGAGGGCCGCATCGTGGGCAATGTCGCTCGTCCGCTGCGATCCCACATGGTGTCCCCCGTCGATCTGCACGACGAGCCGCTCGCCGATGAGAAAGTCGACGCGGTGGCCCAGTATCCAGATCTGCGGCAAGATCCTGACCCGCAACCATCGCAGCCGTATCGAGAACAGCGTCTCGAGGCCAGAACCCGCGAAGGGAACGGCGCGCTCGAGAATCCGCCGCGCACGTCGAGGGAGCGGCAGCCTCATCAGTGCGGCCCGCTCAACGAGGCCCTGACGCAGCGCTGACTCCCAGATCGTCATCGCTGCCTCGTGCGGCTGGCACGCCGCGACGAGCGCGAGGACATTCTCGACCGGATCGACGAGTGCGTCAGGATGCCTGGGCACAACCGCATCCGCCCAATGCACCACGATTCCATCCGGCGTGCCCCCTCGGCCATGCGGTGAAACCGCAACGTGATACTCGGGCTCACGCAGAACCCAGAGCCCGAGTCGGCGAGCTTGGGTGATGCACGACAGGACGACTCCATCCCGGGCCGCAGAAACGAGCTCACGATCGGCTCCTGGGAGGGCGACCCACACCCTGCGGACCCGCACGAGGAGCCCCTGCGCGACGGCTTGCGCAATCACATACGGCGAGAAGCCGTCGTGTTGCAAAGTCATCGAGCGCGCCACTCCCCCGCACTTTCGGACCGCGTCGAGAAGGTCGACCGTCGCTGCCGAAGCCCGGGAATTCTGCGCCGTCATGCCTGAAAGCATGCGACGCACGAGATCACTGCAGTGCTGCATCCGCCCAAATTGTGAACTGAGCGTCTTTTGGCAGCCTGTGGACGACGAACCGACCTCGTCCAGCTTCGGAGATCCGGCGACAGTCGGAGGAATGCGATCGAGACGGTCCGACGCCGACCGGATATCCGACGCTATGGCGTTTCAGGCTAGAACGGCAGCAGCGGGTCGACCGCAATCGCCACGAACAGCAACGTCAGGTACGTGATGGATGCGTGGAAGACACGCATCGGCGCCGGCTCGGTACCGCGCACGGCCCGGTTGTAGAGCCGGTGCGATTCGTAGATGAACCAACCGCCGAAAACGAGAGCGGATGCCGTGTAGACGATCCCCATCTCGGCGACCGGGATGAGCAGCAGCGAGCATGCGACGGTCGCCCACGCGTACAGGATGACCTGCAGCCCGACCTGCGCACCGCTTCGGGTCGCCCCGAGCATCGGAACGTCGACCTCTTCGTATTGCGTCTTGTACTTCATCGACAGCGGCCAGTAATGCGGAGGCGTCCAGAGGAAGACGAGCGCGAACAGGATGAGCGGGGTCCATGTCAGCGAACCCGTGACAGCCGACCAGCCGATCACGACCGGGAAGCACCCCGCGATGCCGCCCCAGACGATGTTCTGCTCGGTGCGGCGCTTGAGGATCATCGTGTAGATCACGACGTAGAAGAAGATGGCCGTCGCCGACAGGATCGCCGCCAGGGCGTTCGTCGTCAGCCAGAGCCAGAGCGTCGAGAACACCCCGAGCGACCACGCGAAGATCAGCGCACCGCGCGGCGAGACCTCGCCGGTCACGAGAGGTCGGTTCACCGTCCGCTGCATGTGCGCGTCGATGTCGCGATCGAGGTACATGTTGAAAGCCGCAGCAGACCCCGCACTGAGCGACCCGCCGATGACGGTGGCGAGCACCAGCCACAGGTTGGGTAGCCCGTTCTGGGCCAGAATCATGACCGGCACGGTCGTGACGAGCAACAGCTCGAGAACACGGGGCTTCGTCAGGGCGACATAGGCACGCAGCGTGCGTCCGAAAGACCGCGGAACAGCGGACACCGGGGATGATTCGGATGCCGGGGCGTCAGGCGTCCTCGTAGTGTCCATCGCTCCCCGCTCGGCGCTCGCAAATACACCTCAAGTCTATGGCATTGCTTCGCACCCCCTCCCCGCCGACTGGCACCGGTAACACACCGGGTCATACGAACAGCCGCGCGAGGATGCCCCTTCGCTATGCTGGAAAGACATGACATGCGCCCTCGCGCCCTCCCCCGTGAACACCACCGAAAAACGATTCGGCGTGTGCCCGAGAGGCGGCAGAGGCGCTCTCTACGACGAAGGGCGGTCCGGTGTCGGAACTGCGTTGGGACGAGATCGACAAGCAGGCCGTGGACACCGTCCGCGTGCTTGCGGCAGATGCGGTCGAGAAGGTGGGCAACGGTCATCCGGGAACCGCGATGAGCCTCGCCCCCGCGGCGTATCTCCTCTACCAGCACGTGATGCGACACGACCCCGCCGACCCGCACTGGCTCGGACGCGACCGCTTCATCCTCTCGGCGGGTCACTCCTCGCTGACGCAGTACGTCCAGCTCTACCTCGGTGGGTTCGGCCTCGAACTCGATGACCTGAAGAGCCTGCGGACGTGGGGATCCCTCACCCCCGGTCACCCCGAGTACGGCCACACAGATGGTGTCGAGATGACCACGGGTCCCCTCGGTCAGGGCCTCGCATCCTCGGTGGGCTTCGCCTACGCAGCGCGTTACGAGCGTGGCCTGTTCGACCCCGAGGCACCCGCCGGCGAGAGCCCCTTCGACCACTTCGTCTACGTCATCGCTTCCGACGGAGACATCCAGGAGGGCGTCACGAGCGAGGCATCCTCGCTTGCCGGTCACCAGGAACTCGGCAACCTCGTCGTCATCTACGACGCCAACCAGATCTCCATCGAGGACGACACCAACGTCGCCTTCACCGAAGACGTCGCCGCGCGCTACGAGGCCTACGGCTGGCACGTCCAGACGGTGGACTGGAAGAAGACCGGCGAATACGTCGAGGACGTCGCCGAGCTCTACTCCGCGATCGAAGCCGCCAAGGGCGAGACATCGCGTCCGTCGCTGATCGTGCTGAAGACGATCATCGGCTGGCCGTCGCCCGGCAAGCAGAACACCGGCAAGATCCACGGATCCGCGCTCGGCTCGGACGAACTCGCGGCGACGAAGCGCGTCCTCGGGTGGGACCCGGAGCAGAGCTTCGTCGTTCCCGACGAGGTCATCGAGCGCACCCGCGCCCTCGCCGACCGCACCGCTCCCGAGAAGGCGCGCTGGCAGGAGGCGTTCGACGCATGGGCCGCGGCTCACCCCGACCGCAAAGCGCTGCTCGAGCGCATGTTGGCCCGCGAGCTGCCGGCCGACATCACCGACGCCCTGCCCGTCTTCGAAGCAGGCAAGGATGTCTCGACTCGCGCCGCATCCGGAACGGTCATCAACGCCCTCGCGGCCGAGCTGCCCGAATTCTGGGGCGGTTCCGCAGACCTCGCCGAGTCGAACCTCACCACGATCAAGGATGCGAAGTCCTTCATCCCCGAGGAGTGGTCGACGCACGAGTGGAGCGGCAACCCGTACGGCCGGGTCATGCACTTCGGCATCCGCGAGCACGCGATGGGCTCGATCATCAACGGCATCGTGCTGCACGGACCCACGCGTCCGTTCGGCGGCACGTTCCTGATCTTCAGCGACTACATGCGCCCGCCGGTCCGCCTGGCGGCGCTCATGAACATCCCGAGCCTGTTCGTGTGGACGCACGACTCGATCGCCCTCGGCGAAGACGGTCCGACGCACCAGCCGATCGAGCAGCTCGCAACCCTGCGTGCCGTGCCGAACTTCACGCTCGTTCGTCCCGCAGACGCCAACGAGACTGCCGCGGCGTGGCTCGAACTGCTGCGTCGCCACGGCGGCCCGGCCGGTATCGCCCTGACCCGCCAGAACGTTCCGACGTTCGAGCGCGGCGATGGCGAGGCATCGGGTGACACGTTCGCCTCAACCGACGGTGTGGCGCGGGGCGCCTACATCCTCGCCGAGGCACCGAACGGCACGCCCGACGTGATCCTGATCGCGACGGGATCCGAGGTTCAGATCGCCGTCGCCGCCCGCGAGGCGCTCGCGACCGAGGGCATCAACGCCCGCGTCGTGTCGGCACCCTCGCTGGAGTGGTTCGACGAACAGGATGCGGCGTACCGTGCGCACGTCCTCCCGCCCGAGGTCACGGCACGTGTTTCGGTCGAGGCCGGTATCGCGCTGCCCTGGCGCAGCATCGTCGGCGACCGCGGTCGCTCGGTCTCGATCGAGCACTACGGCGCATCCGCCGATTACAAGACGTTGTACAAGAAGTTCGGCTTCACGGCCGAGGCTGTCATCCAGGCGGCACGCGAGACCATCGAGGAGAACTCATGACAACCCCCACCGCAGACCTCTCGGCAGCGGGCGTCAGCATCTGGCTCGACGACCTGTCGCGTCAGCGCATCACGACCGGCAACCTGCAGGAACTCATCGATACGCGGAACGTCGTCGGCGTGACGACGAACCCGACGATCTTCCAGGGTGCGATCTCGGCAGGCATCGGCTACGAAGAGGCGATCGACGCCCAGCGCGCGGCCGGCGCCACCGCCGATGAGACGATCTTCTCGCTCACGACGACCGACGTGCGCGACGCGTGCGACATCTTCCGCCCGATCTTCGACGCCACCAACGGCGTCGACGGCCGCGTGTCGATCGAGGTCTCGCCCGATCTCGCGCACGACACCGACGCGACCATCGCGCAGGCGAAAGAGCTGTCGGCCGCCGTCGACCGCCCGAACGCCCTCATCAAGATCCCGGCGACGAAGGCGGGCCTGCCCGCCATCACCGAGGTCATCGGATCGGGCATTTCGGTCAACGTCACGCTGATCTTCAGCCTCGAGCGGTACGCCGATGTCATCGACGCATACCTCGCAGGGCTCGAGAAGGCCCAGGCCGCCGGGATCGACCTCGCATCGATCGAGTCCGTCGCATCGTTCTTCGTCTCTCGCGTGGACACCGAGGTCGACAAGCGCCTCGGCGTCATCGGCACGGACGAGGCTCTCGCGCTCAAGTCGAAGGCCGGCATCGCCAACGCCCGTCTCGCGTTCGAGCTGTACGAGAAGAAGTTCGCATCGGATCGCGCCGCGGCGCTGCTCGAGGCGGGCGCTCACGCCCAGCGTCCGCTCTGGGCATCGACCGGTGTCAAGGATCCGAACCTGCCCGACACGCTCTACGTGACCGAGCTTGTCGCTCCCGGCACCGTCAACACGATGCCCGAGAAGACGCTTCAGGCGACCTTCGACCACGGCGCCGTGACCGGCGACACCATCACGACCAACTACGCCGACGCACACGCCGTCATCGACGGACTCGCGGCGGTCGGCATCGACATCGACGACGTGACCCAGGTGCTCGAGGATGAGGGCGTCGAGAAGTTCATCGCCTCGTGGCACGACCTGCAAGAGACCGTCACGAAAGCCCTCGCTGGGGCACCGGAGTCGGCACGATGAGCTTCGAGATCCACGTCTCGGGGGCCCCGAAAGAGGCCGTCGAGCGGGTCGTCCCGACCCTCATCGCCGACCTCGTGGCATCGGGGATCACGAGCGGTGACGCGAGCCTCTGGGGCCCCACCGCCGAGGCCGAGGCATCCAAGCGTCTCGGATGGGTGCAGGCCGTGACGGTCTCGCGTCCGCTCGTCGCCGAGATCGAGGCGCTCCGAGAAGACATGCTCGCCCGTGGTGTCGACCGCTTCGTTCTCGCCGGCATGGGCGGATCGTCGCTCGCCCCTGAGGTCATCACGCAGACGTCGGGCGTCCCGCTCGTCATCCTCGACTCCACCGCCCCGGGTCAGGTGCTCGCGGCGCTCGACGGCGATTCCGAGACTGGAGGGCTGGACCGCACGGCGCTGATCGTGTCGTCGAAGTCGGGCGGCACCGTCGAGACGGACTCCGCGCGTCGCACCTTCGAGGCCGCCTTCCGCGACCTGGGAATCGACCCGGTCGAGCGCATCGTCGTCGTGACCGACCCCGGCTCCCCTCTCGATGTCTCTGCGCGCGCGGCGGGGTACCGCGTCTTCAACGCCGATCCCACGGTCGGAGGCCGCTACTCGGCCCTGACGGCGTTCGGGCTCGTGCCCTCGGGTCTGGCCGGTGTCGACATCGGCGAGCTTCTCGACGAAGCCGACGCCACACTCCTCGAGGTCGCGATCGACAGCCCCGAGAACCCGGCCCTCGTGCTCGCCGCCGCCATCGCGGGAACCAACCCACGCCGCGACAAAATGGGCCTGATCAGCGACGGAACCCACATCGTGGGGCTGCCCGACTGGATCGAGCAGCTCGTCGCCGAGTCGACCGGCAAGCAGGGAACGGGCGTCCTCCCCGTCGTGCTGTTGCCCGTGTCGCCCGAGCTCGACGAAGACCTGCCCGACCTGCAGATCGTCCGCCTGGTCGACGACGCGGAGCACTTCCACCTGTTCGAGCGTCACCCGGGAGAGGTCCTCGTCAGCGGTTCGCTCGGCGCGCAGTTCGTCGTGTGGGAGTACGCGACGGCGATCGCCGGCCGCCTGCTCGGCATCGACCCGTTCGACCAGCCTGACGTGGAGTCGGCAAAGATCGCCACGCGCGGTCTGCTCGAGGCACGTCCCGAGCCCACTCCCCCGGCGTTCGTCGTGGACGGCGTCGAGGTGCGCGTCAGCGACCCCGAGCTCGCCGCCTCCGGCACGATCGCCGGAGTCCTCGACGCACTGTGGTCGCGCTTGCCCGCGGACGGTTACGTCGCGGTTCAGGCCTACGTCGACCGCCTCGCGATCCCGCAGCTCTCAGGTCTGCGCGAACTCGTCGCGGCCGACTCGGGTCGTCCGACGACGTTCGGGTGGGGACCGCGATTCCTGCACTCCACGGGGCAGTTCCACAAGGGCGGGCCCGCCGTCGGCGTCTTCCTGCAGATCACCGAGCGCACGGATGTCGACCTCGAGATCCCGGGACTCCCGTTCACCTTCGGCCAGCTGATCGAGGCTCAGGCCTCGGGCGACGCATCCGTACTCGCAGACCACCAACGTCCCGTCGTGACGCTTACGCTCACCGATCCCACGGTCGAGGTCCTGGCGCTCTTCGAAGCCGCCCAGTAGAACCAGAGAGGCACACCCGTATGCCCATCGAGATCTCGCGCGGGCACAATCCGCTGCGCGACCCGGACGATCGTCGCCTCAACCGCATCGCGGGCCCGAGCGCGCTCGTCATCTTCGGAGTGACAGGCGACCTGTCGCGCAAGAAGCTCATGCCGGCGGTTTACGACCTTGCGAACCGCGGCCTCCTGCCCCCGGGGTTCGCGCTGGTCGGATTCGCGCGCCGGGACTGGGAGGACCAGGACTTCGCAAAGGTCGTCTACGACGCGGTCAAGCAGTACGCGCGCACACCTTTCCGCGAAGAGACCTGGCGCCAGCTTCTGCAGGGAATCCGATTCGTCTCGGGCGAGTTCGACGACGCAGAGGCCTTCAGCCGTCTGCGGGAGACGGTCGAACGCCTCGATGTCGAACGCGGCACGATGGGAAACCACGCCTACTACCTCTCGATCCCGCCGAAGGACTTCGCCATGGTGGCGAAGCAGCTCCGGGATTCGGGTCTTGTCAACGAGAACGCGGACGCGGACGACGCGTGGCGGCGTGTGGTGATCGAGAAGCCGTTCGGGCACGACCTCGCGTCGGCTCGGGCTCTGAACGCCGCGCTGGAAGTCGCCTTCCCGGCGGATTCGATCTTCCGCATCGACCACTACCTGGGTAAGGAGACGGTTCAGAACATCCTGGCGCTGCGTTTTGCGAACGAGCTGTTCGAGCCGCTCTGGAACAGCAACTACGTCGACCACGTTCAGATCACGATGGCTGAGGACATCGGCGTCGGGGGCCGCGCGGGCTACTACGACGGAATCGGTGCGGCACGCGACGTCATCCAGAACCATCTGCTGCAGCTGCTCGCGCTGACCGCCATGGAAGAGCCCATCTCTCTTTCGGCACACGACCTTCGCGCCGAGAAGGAGAAGGTCCTGGCCGCGGTGCAGCTTCCCGCGAACCTCGCCGAAGCGACGGCCCGAGGGCAGTACGCCGGCGGCTGGCAGGGTGGCGAGAAGGTCGCCGGGTTCCTCGAAGAGGATGGGATGGATGCGGCGTCGACGACCGAGACGTTCGCCGCCCTCAAACTCGAGATCGCCACGCGCCGGTGGTCGGGAGTCCCGTTCTACCTACGCACGGGGAAGCGGCTCGGCCGCCGCGTCACCGAGATCGCCGTCGTGTTCAAGAGGGCACCCCAGCACCTGTTCCTGCGCAGCCAGACCCTCGAGCTCGGACAGAATGCCCTCGTCATCCGCATTCAGCCGGACGAGGGCGTCACGATCCGCTTCGGCTCAAAGGTTCCGGGCGCCGGCACGCAGGTGCGCGACGTCACGATGGACTTCGGTTACGGACACGCCTTCACCGAGGCGAGCCCCGAAGCGTACGAACGTCTGATCCTCGATGTCCTTCTCGGCGAACCCCCGCTGTTCCCGAGGCACGAAGAAGTCGAACTCTCGTGGCGCATCCTCGACCCGGTCGAGGAATTCTGGGCCGCCCAGGGCGGACCGCTCGAGCAGTACAGTCCCGGATCGTGGGGCCCGGCCTCTGCCGAGAAGCTGCTCGCCCGCGACGGACGAGTCTGGAGACGCCCATGATCATCGAAATGCCCGACACCACTGTCAGCCAGATCGCGAAGGCCCTCGTCAACGCGCGCGAGGAAGGCGGAGTGGTCGCGCTCGGCCGCGTGCTGACGCTCATCATCGCGACCCGGCACGGGCTCGAAGAAGATGCGATCGAGGCGGCGAACGACGCGTCGCGCGAGCACCCGATGCGCGTGATCGTCCTCCTGACGGACGACTCCGGAGAGCCGCGGGTGGACGCTCAGATCCGGGTCGGCGGCGACGCCGGCGCGAGCGAGGTCATCGTGCTTCGCGCCACCGGCGACGCGGCTTCGAACGAAGAGAGCCTCGTCACAGGTCTCCTGCTCCCCGACGCCCCTCTCGTGGTCTGGTGGCCCGATCAGCCGCCGCGAACCCCCTCCGAGTCGCCTTTGGGGCGAATGGCGCAACGCCGGATCACGGATGCATCGACCAGCCCGCGCGCCGCCGACCGCCTGTCCAACCTCGGTGAGAACCATGCGCCGGGCGACACGGATCTCGCGTGGACGCGCCTGACGCATTGGCGCGAGCAGCTCGCGGCCGTGCTGGACCAGCCGCCGTACACGCCGGTCACCTCGGCCATCGTCCGCGGTGCGAGCAGCTCGCCGTCGACGGCGCTCCTCGCCGCTTGGCTGCGTCTGAAGCTCGATGTCCCCGTGACGTGGGAGTACATGCCTCCCGAGGAATGGCAGGAGGGCATCAAGTCGGTGGCGCTCCAGCGCGAGAGCGGAGACATCCTGCTCGAGCGGTCCTCCCCTGCCATCGCGTGCCTGACGCAGGAAGGCCAGCCGCAGCACGACCTGGTGCTTCCGCGACGTACCCTGCGCGAATGCCTCGCGGAAGAGCTCCGTCGCCTCGATCCCGACCTGCTGTATGGTCGTGTGATCACCGAGGGCTGGGAGCTGTTGGACCCGCCCGTCAGCCGGGAGCCGCATGTCGACTGAGAACCTCACCGATCGTCGCGTCGTCGTCAGCGCTGACAGGGACACGGTCATGTCGGTCGTCGCGCGACGCATGGTCGAGAAGCTCACCGTCCTGAGTGTCGAGCGTCCCATCGTGCACGTGTCGCTCACGGGTGGACGTGCCGGTGTCGCCGTTCTTGCCGCGATCGCCGAGCAACCGGGCATGCGACTCGTGGACTGGTCGCGCGTGCATTTCTGGTGGAGCGACGAACGCTACGTACCCGAGTCCGACCCGGATCGGAACGCCCTGCAAGCACGTCAGGCGTTGCTCGGCCAGCTCGATGCGCCTGCCGAGAACATGCATGAGATTCTCGCGTCCGACCGCTCGGACTCCCCCGAGGCCGCCGCCGAAGCCTACGCGACAGAGCTTGCTCGCTTCTCGGCGTCGGATGACGCAGAAGCCGGCGCGTGGCCGAGCTTCGACATCTGTCTTCTCGGCGTCGGGCCGGACGCCCACATCGCGTCCCTTTTCCCCGACCGCCCGGAAATCGGAGTCACCGATCGGGCCGCCGTTGCCGTGCACGACTCACCCAAAGCGCCGCCGGTGCGGGTGACGCTGACGCGCCCCGTCCTCAACGCTTCGCAGCGCGTCTGGCTCGTCCTGACCGGGTCTGAGAAGGCCTCGGCGCTCGGACTGGCTCTCGCCGGCGCAAGCTACACGAGTGTGCCCGCCGCGGGGGCGAAGGGTCGGCACCGCACGCTGTTCTTCGTCGACGCCGATGCCGCCGCGGAAGTTCCCGCGGAACTCATCGACCCCGACTGAGAGATCTGAAGGGGTTCAGTCCAGGCCGCGACGCTCGCGCAGGGCACGAAGCGCATCGTCGAGAAGCGCGGCCGCCTCTTCGTCCGTACGACGCTCCTTCACATAGGCGAGGTGCGTCTTGTACGGCTCGGTCTTGGCCAGAGCCGGTGGGTTGGCCTTGTCACGGCCGGCCGGAAGACCAGAGTGCGGGCTGTCGATGGTGTCCGGAATCTCGTCCTCGGGCACTCCGGCGGCAAAGTAGCGAACCGTCTCATTTCCCAGGGCGTCCCAGTACGGAACGGCGACCCGCTCGGCGTGGTACCCGTGGTCCTGCTCACCCATGGGGCCAGCGCCCACTCGGGTGCCCCGGATCGCGTTGCCGCCTGTAGCCATGTCAGATCCCCTGGAACTTGGTGATGAGGCCGAGTGCGACGATCGCAACGAACCACGTCAAGGCGAGAACGATGGTGAATCGGTTGAGGTTCCGCTCCGCGAGGCCCGACGAGCCCAGGGACGATGTCATACCGCCGCCGAACATGTCGGACAGCCCGCCACCGCGCCCCTTGTGCAGAAGGATCAACAGCGTGAGCAAGAGGCTCGTGATGCCGAGGATCACCTGCATCACGAATTCGATTATCTCCACCGGAAAAGCCTTTCAGAGCACCCGTCGGGAGGGCGCAAGTTCGTAAAACAGCCAGTCGTCAAACAACGGCGTGCTCAAGTATAGGCGCGAGCCTAGACACCTACATGCTTCTGATAACGGATGATGGCCGCGAAGTCGTCGACCTTCAGGCTCGCGCCTCCGACGAGAGCCCCGTCGACATCGGGCTCACGCATGAAACCCGCGATGTTGCCGGCCGCGACCGAACCGCCATACAGAATGCGTGTTGCCGCTGCCGGGTCGGCTCCGAGAGTCTCGGCGACCACGGCGCGAAGCTTCTCGCAGACCTGCTGAGCCTGCTCGGGAGTAGCGGCCTGGCCCGAACCGATGGCCCACACCGGCTCGTACGCCACGACGACCTCGGAGCCGGTCGCGACATCCGTGAGGGCCGTCTTCAACTGCGCTACCGGGACGGCGCTCGCACCATGGGTCTCGAGATCCTCGGCGGTCTCGCCGACACAGATCACGGGGACAAGGCCGTGCTTGATGGCGGCTTTGACCTTGGCTGCGACCACGTCATCGCCCTCATCGTGGTACTGACGACGCTCGGAATGCCCGATCAGGACGTACTCGCAGTCGAGCTTCTTCAGGAACTGGCCCGAGATCTCACCGGTGTAGGCGCCCGAATCGTGGACCGAGAGGTCCTGCGCGCCGAGCGAGAACTCGATCTTGTCGGCCGAGATCAGCGTCTGCACACTTCGCAGGTCGGTGAAGGGCGGGAACACGGCGACCTCGACGGAGCTCGCGTCGTGCTTGGCGTCCTTCAGAGCCCAATCGAGCTTCTGCACCAGCGCAATGGCCTGCTGGTAGTCGAGGTTCATCTTCCAGTTGCCCGCGATCAGCGGCGTACGCCCCTGGCGCGAGCCGCCTTGTGTCACTGTTCCCATCCGAGGACCTCCAGTCCGGGGAGCTTTTTACCCTCGAGGAATTCCAGGCTGGCTCCGCCGCCCGTCGAGATGTGGCCGAACTGATCGTCCGAGAATCCGAGCTGACGCACGGCAGCAGCGGAATCCCCGCCACCGACCACGCTCAGACCGTCGACCTCGGTGAGGGCTTTGGCCACGGCCTTCGTTCCGGCGGCGAACGCCGGGATCTCGAAGACACCCATCGGGCCGTTCCAGAACACCGTCTTGCTCCCCCGAATGAGCTCGGCGAAACGAGCCGCGCTCTGAGGACCGATGTCGAGCCCCAGTCCGGAAGCACCGAACGCCGTGTCTTCGATCGCATCGGCAGCGGTCACGACGTGCTCGGCGTCCGCACCGAACTTCGACGCGACGACGATGTCCGTGGGGAGCACCAGCTCGACGCCCGTGTCCTTCGCGGTCTGCACGTAGTCGCGAACGGTGTCGAGTTGGTCCGCTTCGAGCAGACTCGAACCGACCTTCAATCCCTCCGCCGCGAGGAAGGTGAAGAGCATGCCGCCACCGACCAGAATGCGATCGACGCGCGGAAGAAGGTGCGAGATGACGCCGAGCTTGTCGCTGACCTTCGATCCGCCGAGCACCACCGTGTAGGGACGGTCGGGCTTCTCCGTCAACCGGTCGAGGACATCCAGTTCCGTCTGGATGAGCAGACCTGCTGCGGATGGCACGAGCTCGGCGAGTTCGTAGACGCTCGCCTGCTTGCGGTGGACGACACCGAACCCGTCCGAGACGAGGGCGTCGCCAAGTGCTGCCAGGCGTTCCGCGAACGCGCGACGCTCCGCCGCATCCTTCGCCGTCTCGCCCGGCTCGAAGCGCAGGTTCTCGAGAACCGCGACATCGCCGTCTTCCAGGGCCGCAACGGCCTCCCGCGCAGACTCCCCCACCGTGTCACGCGCGAACGCGACCGGCTTGGCGAGGAGTTCCGACAGGCGTTGCGCGACCGGCTCCAGGCTGTACTTCGGATCGGGCGTACCGTCGGGTCGACCGAGGTGCGAGCAGACGACGACGCGAGCGCCGCGCTGGATGAGGGCGTTCAGGGTCGGCAGCGACGCGCGCACGCGGCCATCGTCCGTGATCTTCCCGTCCCGCAGGGGGACGTTCAGATCACAGCGGACGATGACACGCGTGCCGGCGAGCGACCCCAGCGAATCGAGGGTGCGCAGGGGCATCGACAGACCTACAGACGCTCGCCGACGTACTCGGTGAGGTCGACGAGGCGGTTGGAGTAGCCCCACTCGTTGTCGTACCAGCTGGAGACCTTGACCAGGTTGCCGCTGACGTTGGTGAGCTCGGCGTCGAAGATCGACGAGTGCGGGTTGCCCTGGATGTCGCTGGAGACGATCGGGTCCTCGGTGTACTCGAGAATGCCCTTGAGACGGCCTTCGGCCGCGGCGGTCTTGTAAACCGCGTTGATCTGGTCGACCGTCAGTCCCTCCGTGGGCGTGACGATCGTCAGGTCGACGATCGATCCGGTGGGAACCGGAACGCGGTACGACGAGCCGCTCAGCTTGCCCTGAAGTTCCGGCAGGACGAGGCCGATGGCCTTGGCCGCACCGGTCGACGCGGGGACGATGTTGATCGCGGCGCCGCGCGCACGGCGCAGGTCGCTGTGGGGGCCGTCCTGCAGGTTCTGGTCAGCGGTGTAAGCGTGGGCCGTCATCATGAACCCGCGCTCAATACCGAAGGCGTCGTTGAACACCTTGGCGAGGGGCGCGAGGCAGTTGGTCGTGCACGACGCGTTCGAGATGATGACGTCGGTCTCGGGGTTGTAGGTCTCTTCGTTGACGCCCATGACGATGGTTGCGTCGTCACCCGTGGCGGGCGCCGAGATCAGAACCTTCTTCGCGCCGCCGGCGATGTGCTTCTTGGCGTCTTCGGCCTTCGTGAAGCGCCCCGTCGATTCGATGACGATGTCCACGCCGAGCTCGCCCCAGGGCAGGTTCGCGGGGTCGCGCTCTTCGAAGACACGGATCTTCTTGCCGCCGACGGTGATGGAGTCCGCGTCGTACGTGACGTCTTCGGTCAGAACTCCGCCGACCGAGTCGTACTTGAGCAGGTGAGCGAGGCTCTCGTTGTCGGTGAGGTCGTTCACCGCCACGATTTCCAGGTCAGCGCCCTGCGCGAGTGCCGCGCGAAGGTAGTTGCGTCCGATACGGCCGAAGCCGTTGATGCCGATCTTGACAGACACGGTGTCTCCCGATTCTCATGGCGCGGGGCGGCGCCTTTAGGTGCGCGGATACGCGCGTTTTCGGATGAAAGGAGGACGCCGGACCCTCGACTCAGCGAGGGCTCAGCGGCGTCCTCGCCTTCGTCACGACATTACCAGCAGACCCGCAGTCTTCTCACGGGCGGTCTCAAAGCGCGTCTGAACGTCTGCCCAATTGGCGATGTTCCAGAAAGCCTTCACGTAGTCGGCGCGGACGTTCTTGTAGTCCAGGTAGTACGCGTGCTCCCAGACGTCCAGGAGGAGAAGCGGAACCGTGCCCGCGGCGAACTGCGACTGCTGGTCGAAGAACTGCTGGATGATCAGGTTCTGACCGATCGAATCCCAGAACAGTCCGGCCCAGCCGGAGCCCTGCACGCCGAGCGCGGCGGCGGTGAAATGAGC
This sequence comes from Microbacterium sp. C448, assembly GCF_000582705.2. NCBI lineage: Bacteria > Bacillati > Actinomycetota > Actinomycetes > Micrococcales > Microbacteriaceae > Microbacterium > Microbacterium sp. C448. The sequence goes on along the minus strand of NZ_HG779614.1, from coordinate 8,099 downwards.
CGTGAACTTGTCGAACGAACCGAAGTGGTCATCCATGGCGGCCGCGAGTTCGCCGGTGGGCTTGTCGCCACCGTTCGGCGAGAGGTTGGTCCAGAAGATCGAGTGGTTCGTGTGCCCGCCGAGGTTGAACGCGAGGTCCTTCTCGAGCTTGTTGACGAACGCGAAGTCGCCCTTGTCGCGGGCCTCGGCCAGTTGCTCGAGCGCCGTGTTGGCGCCCGTCACATAGGCCTGGTGATGCTTGTCGTGGTGCAGCTGCATGATCGAGGCACTGATGTGCGGCTCGAGTGCGGCGTAGTCGTAGGGAAGTTCGGGCAGCGTGTAAGTCGCCATAGTCGTATTTCCTCCTGTCGGTGCCACGCTTCGCGCGGCGCGGATGACGTTCTCATCCTAACGAGGGGCAACACAGAGGCCAGGGACTTGCTTCCCGATCCGGAACATGGATCGGATCGCTGTCGCGTCGCCTCTGCGTTCGATCAGGCGTCGACGTCGACGGGGATCCCCGCCTCGGTCCCGGGGATGCCCTCGTCCTCGGCACGCTTGTCGGCCATCGCGAGCAGGCGACGGATGCGGCCCGCGACAGCGTCCTTCGTGAGTGGCGGATCGGCATGGTGCCCAAGTTCGTCGAGACTCGCCTCGCGGTGTGCGAGGCGCAGCTCGCCGGCCTCCCGCAGGTGGTCGGGAATTCCGGGTCCGAGAATCTCAAGAGCTCGCTCGACGCGCGCGCACGCAGCCACGGCAGCTTGGGCCGAACGTCGCAGGTTGGCATCGTCGAAGTTCACGAGGCGGTTCACTCCCGCGCGAACCTCACGCCGCTGGCGCAACTGCTCCCACTCCGCCGCCGCGCGCACGGCACCCATGGCCTGCAGGATGGCACGAATGGCCTCTCCGTCACGCACGACGACGCGGTGCACACCCCGCACCTCGCGGGCCTTCGCCGCCACGCTCAGACGATGTGCGGCGCCGACGAGCGCCATCGCGGCTTCGGATGAGGGGCAGGTGACTTCCAGCGCCGCCGAGCGGCCGGGATCGGTCAGGGTGCCAGCGGCGAGGAAAGCTCCGCGCCAGATCGCGGCGAGGTCTTCGCGGGATCCCGTCGTGAGCTTGTTGGGCAGACCGCGTACGGGACGACGACGCTGATCGAGCAGGCCCGTCTGACGCGCGAGTGTCTCGCCGCCCTCGATGACCCGAACCACGAAATGGCCCTCCTGACGAGAGGAGGATGCTTGGACATGCCCGAGCTCGGGACGAACACCATAGAGCTCGACCAGGTCACGCGCTGTACGACGCGCGAGCACCTCGGAGTCCAGCTCCGCTTCGATCGCGATCCGGTTCGCGATGGAGTGCAGTCCGCCCGAGAAACGCAGCAAAGACGTCACTTCGGCGACGCGCGCCGTTGCCCGCGACTCACGGATGGTCACCAGTTCGGCCTTGACATCGGCGGTGAGTGGCAACCTGCGCTCCTCGGATCGGGTCGAACGTGAACCCGCCTAGCCTACTCGCGACCGAGATCCCGATGCTTCACTCGCACGGCGACCCCGGGCACGGAGGAGAGCCGAGCGGCCAACTGCTCCGCCATGGCGACCGAGCGGTGTTTGCCCCCGGTGCACCCCACGGCGACCGTGGAATGGCGCTTGTTCTCGCGCTGGTACCCGGCCAATACGGGCGCCAGGGACAACGCGTAGGCATCCAAGAATTCGGTCGCCCCCTCTTGTGCGAGCACGAAGTCTCTCACCCGTTCGTCCTGACCGGTGAGGTGGCGAAGATCTTCGTTCCAAAAGGGGTTGGGGAGAAATCTCATGTCCGCCACGAGGTCCGCGTCCGGCGGAACCCCGTACTTGAAGCCGAAGCTCTGCACGGTGATCGCGTGGCGCGCGGAACTCTCCTCCAGGAACAGCTCCGACACCGTGGTCGCGAGCTGGTGGATGTTGTAGGCGCTCGTGTCGATGATCAGATCCGCGCTCTCGCGGATGGGAGCGAGACGGCGACGCTCCCGATGGATCCCGTCGAGGATCGTGCCTTCGCCCTGCAACGGATGCGGCCGACGGACCGCTTCGAAACGGCGCACGAGAACTTCGTCGGACGCATCCAAGAACACGAGCCGGACCTGGCGGCCCTTGCGGAGTGCGCTCATCACGTCGGGGAGGTCCTCGAAGAGCCCTCTTCCGCGCACGTCCACAACCGCGGCGACACGGGGAAGCGCTCCGGCGGCGAGGCCCGTGATGTCGAGCAACGGCCGCAACATCTGCGGCGGCAGGTTATCGACCACGTACCAGTCGAGGTCTTCGAGCGCGTTGGCGACTGTCGACCTGCCCGCCCCCGACATGCCGGTGACCACCAGGACTTCCCCCGCGCTGCCGTCCGTATCCGTCATCGCTCCGCCCCGATTCGCCCTTCTTCTAGCCTACTGACTCGGCGAGGGGCGGGACGCTCGCGCCCTCGACGGCTGCTGACACCTCCGCGGCATCCTGCAGCCGCGACTGAATGGTCGCGGCGAGCTTCGGCCCGATGCCCTTCACTTCGGTGATCTCATCCGCACTGGCGCGCTTCAGAGCCGCGACGGAACCGAAGTGCCTCAACAGGACCCGAATACGTTCGGCGCCGAGTCCGGGGATCTCGGCGAGGACGCTCTGGATGTCTTTGCGGCGACGGGAACGCTGATGTGTGATCGCGAACCGGTGAGCTTCGTCTCGCAGCCGCTGCAACAGGTAGAGCGCCTCGCTCGTGCGCGGCAGGATGACCGGATACTCGTCGCCGGGAAGCCAGACCTCTTCCAACCGCTTCGCGATGCCGCACAGGGCGATCTCTTCATGCCCCGAGTCCGCGAGGGCTCGCGCCGCGGCCTCGACCTGTGGCCGACCGCCGTCTACCACGAGGAGCTGCGGCGGGTACGCGAAGCGGGGGCGTTTGCGCGGCGCGCCCTCCACCTCGGGCTCTTCGGGCCGGTCGAGGTAGGCCAGTCGACGCGTCAGAACCTGGTGGATGGAGTCCGTGTCATCCGTCGTCTCGGCGATCGAAAACGACCGGTACTGGTCTTTACGCGGCAGCCCATCCTCGAAAACGACCATCGACGCCACGACGTTGGACCCGCTGAGGTGCGACACGTCGAAGCACTCGATCCGCAGGGGCGCCACGGCGAGGCCCAGCGCCTCTTGCAGGTCTGTGAGCGCCTGGCTGCGGGCGATGTAATCGCTCGTGCGGCGCGTCTTGTGCAGCATGAGCGACTGTTGGGCGTTGAGGTTCGCCGTGCGCTGCAAGTCCGCCTTGCGTCCCCGCTGCGCGGTCTGCACCGTAACGGGTCGCCCGCGCTTGTCGCGCAGCCACTCCTCGAGCTCTGTCGCATCCGAGGGGAGCGTCGGCACGAAGACGCGGCGCGGGATGTCTGCTGCCGGGGCGTCGCCGTAGGCGCGCTGCAGGACCTGATCGACCAGATCGCCGCCCTCGATGTCGAGTTCTTTCTCGATCGTCGACGCACGCACGCCACGGATGCGTCCACCTCGGATGACGAAGTGCTGCACGGTCGCGGCAAGTTCGTCCTCGGCGATGCCGAACAGGTCCGCATCGACGTCCTCACCCAGCACGAGCGCGCTACGCGAGAGCACCGCGTCCACGGCCGCGAGCTTGTCTCGATAGCTCGCCGCGCTCTCGTAGTCCATCGCGGCCGACGCCTCGCGCATACGGGCAGACAGCTGCGTCCGGAACCTCTGATCGCCGCCGGACATGAACGCGACGAAGTCATCCACAATCGCCCGATGCTCGTCGATCGTCACCTTCATCGAGCACGGCCCGCCGCACTTGCCGATCTGACCGGGGAAGCAGGGACGCCCCGTCTGCATCGCTTTGCGATAACTCGAGTCGCTGCACGTGCGGATAGGGAAGACCTTGATCATCAGGTCGATCGTGTCGTGCACCGCCCAGATCTTCGGATACGGTCCGAAATACTTCGCCCCGGAGATCCGCCGGTTGCGGGTGACGACAACGCGCGGAGCCTCGTCTCCCAGCGTGATCGCCATGAAGGGGTAGGACTTGTCATCGCGGTAGCGCACGTTGAAGGGCGGATCGAATTCCTTGATCCACATGTACTCCAGCTGCAACGCTTCGACATCGCTTCCGACGACGGTCCACTCGACGGACGTCGCGGTCGTGACCATGCGGCGGGTTCGCTCGTGAAGGGTGTGCAACGGCGCGAAGTAGTTGCTCAGCCGCGACCGAAGATTCTTCGCCTTGCCGACATAGAGTACGCGCCCGGAAGCATCCCGAAACCGGTAAACGCCCGGATTGGTGGGGATCTCGCCCGCCCGGGGACGATACGGGAGCTGCGGGCGGGACGACGCGGCGGCCACGGCTACCCCGCCTTGCGCTGCTCGCGCTGTCCCAGCACCTCCGCCAAGAAGGCGCCGGTGAAGCTGTTCTCGTTGCGGGCCACCTGCTCGGGCGTGCCCGTCGCGACGATCTGACCGCCGCCGGAGCCACCCTCGGGCCCGAGGTCGATGACCCAGTCCGCGGATTTGATGACATCCAGGTTGTGCTCGATGACGATGACCGTGTTGCCCTTGTCCACGAGACCGCCCAGTACCTCGAGCAGGCGCCGGACATCCTCGAAGTGCAGGCCGGTGGTCGGCTCGTCGAGAACGTAGATGCTGCGTCCATTGCTGCGGCGCTGCAGTTCGGTGGCGAGCTTGACGCGCTGCGCCTCTCCCCCACTGAGTGTCGTGGCGGACTGGCCGAGACGGACGTATCCGAGCCCGACATCGACCAGTGTCTTGAGGTAGCGGTGGATCGCCTGGATCGGCTCGAAGAAGTCGGCCGCCTCTTCGATCGACATCTCCAGGACTTCGGCGATGTTCTTGCCCTTGTAATGCACGGCGAGGGTGTCGCGGTTGTAGCGCTTGCCGTGGCACACCTCGCAGTCCACATACACGTCGGGCAGGAAGTTCATCTCGATCTTGATCGTGCCGTCACCGGAGCACGCGTCGCAGCGTCCGCCCTTGACGTTGAAGCTGAAGCGACCGGGCTGGTATCCGCGCACCTTCGCCTCGGGGGTCTCGCTGAACAGCGTGCGAACGCGGTCGAAGACGCCCGTGTATGTCGCCGGGTTGGAGCGCGGCGTGCGGCCGATCGGGTTCTGGTCGACGTGCACGACCTTGTCGAGATCGTCCAAGCCCGTGACGCGTGTGTGCTTGCCGGGAACCGTGCGGGCGCCGTTCAGGCGTGACGCCAGCACCTGATACAGGATGTCGTTGACGAGCGACGACTTACCCGAGCCGCTCACGCCGGTGACGGCGGTGAGTACCCCGAGCGGGAAGTCCGCGCTCACGTTCCGCAGATTGTTCTCGCGCGCACCGACGACCGTGATCTTGCGATTCTTGTCGATCTTGCGGCGCTTGCGGGGCGTCGGGATCTCACGGCGCCCGGCGAGGTAATCGCCGGTGAGCGAATTCTCGTCGGTCAGGAGCGCCTCATACGGGCCGGAGTGGACAACCGTTCCGCCGTGCACGCCGGCCAGCGGCCCGATGTCGACGACCCAGTCCGCGGCCTGGATGGTCTCTTCGTCGTGTTCGACGACGATCAGCGTGTTGCCGAGGTCGCGCAGGGTCTCGAGCGTTCGAACCAGACGACGATTGTCGCGCTGGTGTAGCCCGATCGACGGCTCGTCGAGGACGTAAAGCACGCCGGTCAGGCCCGAGCCGATCTGCGTCGCGAGTCGGATGCGCTGAGCCTCACCACCGGAGAGCGAACCGGCCGAGCGACCGAGGTTCAGGTAGGTGAGTCCGACCTGCAAGAGGAAGTCCAAGCGCACACGGATCTCGCGCAGGACCTGCGCCGCGATCTTCGCTTCACGATTCGTGAGCTGCAGCGTCTGCATGAACTCGTAGGCATCGGACAGGCTCAGCCGTGTGACATCCGCGATCGAATGGCCGTGCACCTGTACGGCCAGCACCTCGGGCTTCAGGCGGGCGCCGTCACACACGGGGCACGGGACTTCGCGCAGGAACTCTCCCCAGCGGCCACGCTGCGTGTCGGACTCCGCCTGCAACCACTGGCGCTCGATGTAGGGCACGACGCCCTCGAACCCAGAGGCGTAGCGCATCTCGCGCCCGTAGCGGTTCTTCCACTTGACGGTGACCTTGTAGTCCTCGCCGCGCAGGACCGCCTCGCGGACCTCTTCCGGGAGCTTCCGCCATGGCGTATCGAGCGAGAAGTCCAGGTCGCGGGCGAGACCCTCGAGAAGGCGCTCGTAGTACTGGAAGAGTCCCTTGCCCTGAGTGGTCCAGGGGACGATGACACCTTCTCGGATCGACGCGGACTCGTCGCCGAGCAGCAGATCCACGTCCACCGCCATCCGGGTGCCGAGCCCCGAGCACTCTGGGCACGCGCCGAACGGCGCATTGAACGAAAACGTCCTCGGCTCGATCTCGGTGAGTTGCAAGGGGTGACCGTTGGGGCACGAGAGCTTTTCGGAGAAGCTCTGCCAGGCTTCGTCGCCCTCTTCGTCAACGAAGTTGACCTGCATCACTCCGCCCGCGAGCCCCAGCGCGGTCTCGACGGAATCCGTCACACGCCCGAGGATGTCGGGACCCGCCACCAAGCGGTCGACGACGACCGCGATGTCGTGCTTGTAGCTCTTCTTCAGCGCCGGCGGCTCGGACAGTTGGATCAAGTCACCGTCGACGATCGCGCGAGAGTACCCCTTCGCCCCAAGCTCGCGGAACAGGTCGACGAACTCGCCCTTCTTCTGGGTCACGATGGGAGCGACGATCTGGTAGCGCGTACCTTCGGGCAACTCGACGAGCTGGTCGGCAACCTGCTGAACCGTCTGTCGTTGGATGACCTCGCCGCACACCGGGCAATGCGGTACGCCGATGCGCGCCCAGAGGAGGCGCAGGTAGTCGTAGATCTCGGTGATCGTGCCGACCGTCGACCGCGGGTTGCGGTTGGTCGACTTCTGGTCGATGCTGACGGCCGGGCTGAGGCCCTCGATGAAGTCGACGTCGGGACGATCGACCTGACCCAGGAACTGGCGCGCGTAGGCGCTCAGCGACTCGACGTAACGACGCTGCCCCTCGGCGAAGATCGTGTCGAACGCGAGGCTCGACTTACCCGATCCGCTCAACCCCGTGAAGACCACCAGCGAATCACGCGGAATCTCGAGGTCGACGTTCTTGAGGTTATGAACCCGAGCGCCTCTGACGCTCAGTTTCGACGACGTAGCAACGGGGACGATAGGCACTCGTCAAGTGTAGGAGCGGCCACCGACACCGGCTTCGCGGTTCGCGGTGAGCGGATGTCTGAGCCCGAACGCGTGCGCACACCCGTCACTGAATTCAGGGCCTTCCGCCGCGGCCGGCGAACGGGCCGAGCGCGTCCCGCAACGCCGCAAGACGTTCCGCGTCGAGCCCAACGGACGCCATTACCTGCGTCGGCACCTCGAGGGCGCGCGTGCGGAGCGCCGTGCCCGCCGGGGTGAGCGCTATCCGCAGCATCCGCTCGTCGTCCGGTGATCGATCCCTGCTGACCAGGCCCTGCGACTGCAGGCGCTTGATCAGAGGCGACAGGCTCGCGGGCTCGAGGGCGAGTTCTTCGGCCAGCTCGCCGAGCGATCGAGGCGCGCTCTCCCACAGGGCGAGCATGACGAGATACTGCGGATGCGTCAGCCCGAGCGGCTCCAGGATGGGCCGGTAGATCGACACCACGTTGCGCGCCGCCGTGACGATCGCGAAGCACACCTGGTTGTCGAGGCGCAGCAGATCGTCGGGAGTTGGCATGCACCCAGTCTAGCGATTACTTAGTACACTAATTGTTATGACCCACAAGACCCCGCTCCGGCAACGCATTCGCGAAGCGGGCGGGCTGTACCAATGGTTCAACGCATCGCTCATCCGCGTCGCGGGCCCCGCGGCAGTCGGACCCTACGACGACGTCGCGCCCGAGCCGTCCGGTCCCGCCCCGTGCCCGATCTGCCACGCACCGATGGACAGTCACACCATCGATCGCTCCGGCCCGAAGCCGCTGCTGCACTGCCCGTAGCTGCGGGTCAGGCCGTAGCCGCGGCTCAGGCCATAACCGCGGGTCTGGCCGTAGCCGCGGGTCAGGCCGTAGCC
>NZ_HG779613.1:0-3910 GCF_000582705.2 Microbacterium sp. C448 | reverse complement strand
CGCCACCCGATTCTGACCCGCGCACCTAGCCAATTTGATGTCATTTTCAGAAGACGACTGCACCAGTTGATTGGGCGTAATGGCTGTTGTGCAGCCAGCTCCTGACAGTTCAATATCAGAAGTGATCTGCACCAATCTCGACTATGCTCAATACTCGTGTGCACCAAAGCGAGGTGAGCATGGCGACGGACACCCCACGGATTCCAGAACAAGGCGTGGCCACTCTGCCTGATGAGGCTTGGGAGCGTGCGCGCCGTCGTGCGGAGATCATCAGTCCGTTGGCGCAGTCGGAGACGGTCGGGCACGAAGCGGCCGATATGGCGGCTCAGGCGCTGGGCTTGTCTCGGCGCCAGGTATACGTTCTGATCCGGCGTGCCCGGCAAGGCAGCGGCCTCGTGACGGATCTGGTGCCCGGCCAGTCCGGTGGAGGTAAAGGTAAGGGGCGCTTGCCGGAACCGGTCGAGCGCGTCATCCACGAGCTACTGCAAAAGCGGTTCCTGACCAAGCAGAAGCGCAGCCTAGCGGCCTTTCACCGCGAAGTCACTCAGGTGTGCAAGGCTCAAAAACTGCGAGTGCCGGCGCGCAATACCGTGGCCTTACGGATCGCTAGCCTTGACCCGCGCAAGGTCATCCGCCGGCGGGAAGGCCAGGATGCCGCTCGTGACCTACAAGGTGTGGGCGGCGAGCCTCCTGCCGTGACCGCGCCGCTGGAGCAGGTGCAGATAGACCATACGGTCATCGACCTGATCGTGGTCGATGACCGCGACCGGCAACCTATTGGCCGCCCGTACCTGACCCTCGCCATCGACGTGTTCACCCGCTGCGTGCTCGGCATGGTCGTCACGCTGGAAGCGCCGTCTGCCGTTTCGGTTGGCCTGTGCCTCGTGCATGTCGCCTGCGACAAGCGCCCTTGGCTGGAAGGACTGAACGTGGAAATGGATTGGCAGATGAGCGGCAAGCCCTTGCTGCTCTACCTAGACAACGCGGCCGAGTTCAAGAGCGAGGCCCTGCGCCGGGGTTGCGAGCAGCATGGCATCCGGCTGGACTATCGCCCGCTGGGACAGCCGCACTATGGCGGCATCGTGGAACGGATCATCGGCACGGCGATGCAGATGATTCACGACGAACTGCCGGGAACGACCTTCTCCAACCCTGACCAGCGCGGCGACTACGATTCCGAAAACAAGGCCGCCCTGACGCTGCGCGAGCTAGAGCGCTGGCTCACATTGGCGGTCGGCACCTACCACGGTTCGGTGCACAACGGCCTGCTCCAACCGCCGGCCGCGCGCTGGGCCGAGGCCGTGGCGCGTGTCGGCGTACCGGCCGTCGTCACACGCGCTACTTCGTTCCTGGTCGATTTTCTGCCGATCCTCCGGCGCACGCTGACCCGCACCGGCTTTGTCATCGACCACATCCACTACTACGCCGATGCGCTCAAGCCGTGGATTGCGCGGCGTGAACGCTGGCCGTCCTTTCTGATCCGGCGCGATCCGCGCGACATCAGCCGTATCTGGGTCCTGGAACCGGAGGGACAGCATTACCTGGAAATTCCCTACCGTACCTTGTCGCATCCGGCTGTCACCCTCTGGGAACAACGGCAGGCGCTGGCGAAACTGCGGCAGCAAGGGCGCGAACAGGTGGATGAGTCGGCGCTGTTCCGCATGATCGGCCAGATGCGTGAGATTGTGACCAGCGCGCAGAAGGCCACACGCAAGGCGCGGCGTGACGCGGATCGCCGCCAGCACCTCAAGACATCAGCTCGGCCGGACAAGCCCGTTCCGCCGGATACGGATATTGCCGACCCGCAGGCAGACAACTTGCCACCCGCCAAACCGTTCGACCAGATTGAGGAGTGGTAGCCGTGGACGAATATCCCATCATCGACCTGTCCCACCTGCTGCCGGCGGCCCAGGGCTTGGCCCGTCTTCCGGCGGACGAGCGCATCCAGCGCCTTCGCGCCGACCGCTGGATCGGCTATCCGCGCGCAGTCGAGGCGCTGAACCGGCTGGAAGCCCTTTATGCGTGGCCAAACAAGCAACGCATGCCCAACCTGCTGCTGGTTGGCCCGACCAACAATGGCAAGTCGATGATCGTCGAGAAGTTCCGCCGCACCCACCCGGCCAGCTCCGACGCCGACCAGGAGCACATCCCGGTGTTGGTCGTGCAGATGCCGTCCGAGCCGTCCGTGATCCGCTTCTACGTCGCGCTGCTCGCCGCGATGGGCGCGCCGCTGCGCCCACGCCCACGGTTGCCGGAAATGGAGCAACTGGCTCTGGCACTGCTGCGCAAGGTCGGCGTGCGCATGCTGGTGATCGACGAGCTGCACAACGTGCTGGCCGGCAACAGCGTCAACCGCCGGGAATTCCTCAACCTGCTGCGCTTCCTCGGCAACGAACTGCGCATCCCGTTGGTTGGGGTAGGCACGCGCGACGCCTACCTAGCCATCCGCTCCGATGACCAGTTGGAAAATCGCTTCGAGCCGATGATGCTGCCGGTATGGGAGGCCAACGACGATTGCTGCTCACTGCTGGCCAGCTTCGCCGCTTCGCTCCCGCTGCGCCGGCCTTCCCCAATTGCCACGCTGGACATGGCTCGCTACCTGCTCACACGCAGCGAGGGCACCATAGGGGAACTGGCGCACTTGCTGATGGCGGCGGCCATCGTCGCCGTGGAGAGCGGCGAGGAAGCGATCAACCATCGCACACTCAGCATGGCCTGTTGAGTTGCATCTAAAATTGACCCACTTAGGGTAAAGATTTGCGTCGAAATTTGACCCACGTATGACACTGTTTCCCGTCTGGATATGGCGGGAGAAATCAAGGAGTGATAAACGTGGCGATATTGAGCGCAATTCGACGCTGGCATTTTCGCGATGGTGCGTCGATTCGGGAAATAGCCCGACGAAGCGGCCTGTCCAGGAACACCGTTCGCAAGTATTTGCAAAGCAAGGTGGTTGAACCGCAGTACCCAGCGCGAGACAGCGTTGGCAAGTTAAGTCCTTTTGAGCCCAAGTTAAGGCAGTGGCTCTCCACCGAGCACAAAAAGACAAAGAAGCTGCGCAGAAACCTGCGCAGCATGTACCGGGATTTGGTCGCTTTGGGCTTTACCGGGTCTTATGACCGAGTGTGTGCCTTTGCCCGACAGTGGAAAGATTCCGAACAGTTCAAGGCGCAAACCTCGGGCAAGGGTTGTTTCATCCCCTTGCGCTTTGCTTGTGGCGAAGCCTTCCAATTCGATTGGAGTGAGGACTTTGCCCGCATAGCGGGCAAACAGGTCAAACTTCAGATTGCCCAGTTTAAGTTGGCCCACAGCCGGGCCTTTGTGCTTCGGGCTTACTACCAGCAAAAACATGAAATGCTGTTTGATGCCCACTGGCATGCCTTTCAAATCTTCGGTGGCATTCCCAAGCGCGGCATCTACGACAACATGAAGACCGCTGTGGATTCGGTGGGGCGTGGCAAAGAGCGCAGGGTCAATCAGCGGTTCACTGCCATGGTCAGCCACTACCTGTTTGATGCGCAGTTCTGTAATCCAGCATCGGGTTGGGAGAAAGGCCAGATTGAGAAGAACGTGCAGGATTCCCGCCAACGCCTGTGGCAAGGGGCACCAGACTTTCAAAGCCTTGCTGATTTGAATGTGTGGCTTGAGCATCGCTGCAAAGCGCTGTGGTCTGAGCTGCGCCACCCCGAATTGGACCAAACCGTGCAAGAGGCCTTTGCCGATGAACAAGGCGAGTTGATGGCGCTACCCAATGCCTTTGATGCATTCGTGGAGCAAACCAAGCGAGTCACTTCAACCTGCCTTGTTCACCACGAGGGCAATCGCTACAGCGTTCCTGCCAGTTACGCCAACAGGGCCATCAGCCTTCGGATTTATGCAGACTGAAGCGCCCCGAGTTCTCTGCCGCTCC